>CANNUR010000021.1 GCA_947523045.1 uncultured Prosthecobacter sp. | reverse complement strand
GGCCGAGGATCATGAACACCGGCTCCATGCGGATGCTGCCGTAGGCGATGTGGCTGGCCGACATCGCCACCGGCACGAGCAGGTTGCGGCCCTGGCCCACCTTGGGCACCAGCGAGCCATAGGCGATGGCGTACGGGCCGTTCGTGCTGACGCCGATGTCACCCTCGTTCTGCACGTAACCCTCGGGGGTGATGTAGCGCTGGACGTTGTGGCTGTCGATCGTGTAGCTGCCCATGCCCACCGAGTCGGGGGTCGGCTTCTTCTTGCGCAGCTCGTTCTCGGTCATGACGAAGTGACCGATCATGCGCCGCGCCTCGCGGATGTAGAGCTGGTGCGACCAGTGGCCGTTGTCGGTGAACTCATCCTTGGGCAGGCCCCACTTCTGCAGTTCCTCGCGGACATCGGCCGGCACGCGCGGGTCGTTGGCGACAAACCACATCAGGCCCTGCTGGTAGCGCTGGTGCTCGGCGATGATCGCACGGCGGCGCTCGTAGCTGGCCTCGGGGTAATCGTAGTTGTAGCCGATGTTGTCGAAGCTGAACGGCCCGTGGTTGTTGGTGTCGGTCTTGTGGTTCGGGATCGGGTCGAACTTGTCGAAGAACTCGCGCCAGCCGGCCTCGAAGACGCGCAGGATCAGTTCATACTGGCTGGCGTCGTAACCCTCGGGCTTGGGGAAGGGCACGCGGTTCGACGGATCGTTGGTGTAGCAGGAGCGGAAACAATAGGCCTGCACGCGGTGGTCGCCCTCGCCCTTCACGCCCGGGTTCTCGGTGCTGATGCGCGCCAGCACGCCGCTCTTCGGATCGCCCGGGATCTTGTAGGGGCTGATCGGCTGCTTGAGCACGCCGAAGTGGTGGCGGTGGTGCAGCACGCCGACCTGCACGCCGTTGTGCTCCTCGCCATAGACGCGGTTCGCCTCGCGGCCGACATGGTAATCCACGCCCGCCGCCGCCATCAGATCGCCCTCGTAGGTGACGTCGAGGAACATCTTCCCCTCATAGGTCTTGCCGTCGAGCGTGGTGATCGAAACGATGCGGTCGCCGTCCTTCTTGACGCCCTTGGCGCGGTCGAGCAGGGCCTCGCGCACGACCGGGATGCCGAGTTCCTTGACCCACTCGTCGAAGATGCGCTCGGCGACATGCGGCTCAAAGATCCACATCGTCCGTTCCTTGCCGTCCATGGCCGGCGTGCCCTGGCCCTGGTTGCCGTATTCGTCCTGCTTCTGCTGGCGCCAGGCTTCGGGCTTCTGGTAGTGCTGGTAGACGCGATGGTAAAACTGGCGCGACAGACCGCCGATGACCGCCTTGTTGCCGCTGTCGGTCCAGCCCAGGCCGCCACTGGTCAGGCCGCCAAGATGCTTGTCGGGGCTGACGATGATGACCGACTTGCCCATCTGCTTCACCTGCACCGCCGCCGTGATCGCGGCACTGGTGCCGCCGTAGATGACGACATCGTGCTCGGCAAGGACGGCGGTGGCCAGGGACAACAACAGGGCGAGGCGGGTTTTCATCCCTTCACCCCTGCCCCGCTGAGCCGGCTTGTCAACGCGGGGCGTGGTGGGGTGGGGCACTCGCCAGAGGGCGGGGTTGGGGTCGCAGGATGCCAACTTGAGGCGCCGGCCCCCAAGAACACAGCTAAAAAGACCGCTCCGCCTTCATCGCTGCTCTCCACGCATCCAGCTTCCGATGCTGCCATCGGGGAATGAAGAGGCTGATTTTCAGATTCGACGCGTGCTCACACTCCACCTCGCACCGGATGAACAGGATCCCGGATGGAACCTCGTGCCAAGAAGAACCGCGCTTGACGACAAAGCGGCCATCAGGCCATCCGAGGATGGATTGAATCCACTTGGGCACCTCCACGACAAACCGACCGTCGATCAGCGTGAGTCTGCAGAGGGGCCAAGTCGCGAATCCACTCGGCTCACTGCCCGACTCCAGGGTCAATCCCACCTTCATGTCACTTGAGTGTCTGCTTTGGTTTCAACCGTCCATGTCCGAGCCCTGCTTGGATGGGATCCGCATCCCCGGAAGAGAGGCTTCACCGCATCTTCTCCGCCAGTGCCAGATCCGCCGCAAAGGTGATCTTCGGGTTCGGGCCGTCGTTGACGACGACGTGCACCGGGGCGCCAAGGTGCTGCACGGCGGAAACCTCGTCGGTGACGAGGCGACCCTCGCTCAGCACGGCCTCGTAGGCGCGCGTCAGCAGGTCGAGCCGGAACACCTGCGGGGTCTCCATGATCCAGGCGCCCTCGCGCTCGATCGAGCCGGTGATGACGCCGTTGGCATCGGCGCGCTTGAGGGTCTCGGTGAGCGGCCGCGCGCAGGCGGCGGCACCGTGGACGCGCGCGGCGGCAAGGCAGCGCTCGATCTGGGCCGGGGCGATGAGCGGACGGGCACCGTCGTGCACGGCCACCAGCTCGGTGCCGGGCGCGCAGGCGCGCAGGCCTTCCCAGACCGACAAATGCCGCTCCGCGCCACCGGGCAGGATGGCCTGCAGCTTGTCGAGCCCGCCCTCGGCCTGCCACTCGCGCACAGCGGCGGCGGCTTCGTCGCCGGCCACCACGAGGATGGCGTCGATGCCCGCGCAGGCCTGGAAGGCGGCAAGCGTGCGACGCAGCACCGGCACGCCGGCGAGGGGCGCGAGCAGCTTGTTAAAACCCATCCGGCGACTGCTGCCGGCGGCGACGATGAGGGCGGTGGTCATGCGGCGGGTGGTTTCTTGGCAGTGGCCTTCTTGCCGCTGCCAGCCTTTTTGCCCTTGGCCTTGCCGGCCTTGTCGCTGTTGGCGACGCGGAGCTGCGGCTTCGCCTCGGGATGCTGGGTGAGGATGGCGCGCAACTGGGCAACCACTTCCGGCTGTTCCGCGGCGAGGTTGCGGGTTTCCAAGGGGTCGGTCTGGTAGTCGTACAACTCCAGTTCGGCCGTCTCCGCCGGTGCCCCGATCTTTTTCCACTCGACCAGGCGATAGCGCCCGGTGCGGATGGCGCGGCCGAGCTTGTCGTTGCGCGGATAGACATGGATGACGCTGTCGCGCGCCGGCTTCGTCGGTTCCTTCAGCACCGCGGCAAAGCTGGTGCCATCCAGCCCGGCCCGGGCCGGCAGCCCGGCCAGCTCGGTCAGCGTCGGATAGAGGTCGACCGTCTCCACCAGCGCCGGGGTCGACGCCCCGGCCGCCACGCCCGGGCCGGCGAGGATGAGTGGGATGCGTGCGGCCTGCTCGTAGTTGGTGTGCTTGCACCAGAAGCGGTGATCGCCGAGGTGCCAGCCGTGGTCGCCCCAGAGCATGACGATCGTGTTGTCGGCCAGCCCGTGACGCGCCAGCGCACCGAGCACGAGCCCAACCTGGGCGTCCATGTAGCTGGTGGCGGCATAATAACCATGGATGAGCCGGCGGGTGGCGGCCGGATCGATATCGCCCTGCGCAGGCATGTCGTTGTACTGGCGCAGCTCACCGCCGAACTGGCCGGCGTAGGCCGGCGCGCCCGCGGGCGGCTCGGTCACCTTCGGCATCGGCAGGGCGGCCGGATCGTAGAGGTCCCAGTACTTTTTCGGGGCGACAAACGGCAGGTGCGGCCGAATGAAACCGACGGCGAGGAAAAACGGCTGGTCGGGTTTGGCCGCCGCCGCTTCGAGGCGGCGCGCCGCTTCGCGGGCCAGCAGACCGTCGGCGTAGAAGGCGTCGTCGACGTCGGCGAGTTCCGTGGCCGGGCCGCGCGCGCCGTTGCGACCCTCACGCAGGTTGGCCTTGCTCTCGGCCAGCGCGTAGGTTTCAGCCTTGGGATTCCAGTGCGGCACGCTCCAGGAGGCGGCATCCTCAATGTTGCCGTGGCCGCGATGGAAGATCTTGCCCAGGGCCTCGGTGCGGTAGCCCTGCGCCTTGAAGTGCTGGGCGACGGTGACCGCCTCGGGGGCGGCCTTGCGGAAGTTCGTGCTCAGTTCGTAGATGCCCAGGGTCTGCGGCCGCAGGCTGGTCATCAGGGCGTTGCGCGAGGGTGAGCAAACCGCCTGGTTGCAGTAGGCCGCGTCAAAGCGCAGGCCGCGTCCGGCAAGCCGGTCGATGTTCGGCGTCTTCGCCACCGCATCGCCATAACAACCGAGCACGGGCTTGAGGTCGTCGACACAGATGAACAGAACGTTCGGCGGCGCCGCCACCGCGGTGCCGAGGGCGAGCAGGCTGGAAAAAAAGAGCGCGACTTTCATGCGCCGTCCCTAACGCCGGCCCGGGCGGCTTTCATCCGGAAAAGTGTCGCCCGCCGCCCCCTCTGAAATCTGAAATCTGAGATCTGCCATCTCCAGCCCCTAGCTGGCGAGGATCCGGCCAAAGAAACGCAGGCTGTCGGCCAGGTGCTCATGCCAGTACTCCCAGGTGTGACCGCCGGGGAACTCGGCGTACTCATGGGCGATGCCCGCCGCCAGCAGACCGGCATGCAGGGCACGATTGTCCTCGATCAGCACGTCCCCGGTGCCGCAGTCGAAGCGCAGCGGCGGCAGGCGGTCGGCGTTTGCCCGCAGGCAATCGAGCACCGCCAGCGGCGCGGTTTCGCGCAGCGACCACCCGTCTGGATCCTCCTCGACAAAGCCGCGCATGCGCTCGGCGTCGGTGACACTGCTGTGGGCGCTCAGGCCGGCAAAGCGATCGGCATGCAGGGCGCCGAGGCGCAGGGTGCCGTAGCCGCCCATCGACAAGCCCGCCAGAAAACAGGGTGCGCCGCGCACCGCTGGTTCGGCAAGCGCGGCGGCTTCGGGCACCTCGTCGACGATCCAGCGACCGTGGTCCGCGCCGTCATGATGCAGGTAGCCGCTGCCATCGCCCCAGAGTCCGTCCGAGGGCATGGCCAAGGCCATCGCCGGCAGGCCTTCATCGCAGATGAGTCGCTCCAGCACCCGATGTGCGCCACCCTTGAACAACCAGGCCCAGTGACTGCCATAGACCCCGTGCAGCAGGATCACCAGCGGCAGTCGCTTGACGCCGTGCCCCGGCGGTGCAAACACGCACAGATCGGCACGGCGGGAAAGCGCCGCGGATTTCACCGTGATGAAACTCACCCCGGGGGGAGTCAACGAGGGATCGGAGAGTTCAACCGTACGGAAGGACATGTTGGAATGACGAATGACAAACGAAGAACCCAACAACCGCTTTTCTTCTGGCCTCCTCAGTGCGTCAGCGCGTAGAAAAGAATGTTGATGCCGAGCGGGTAGGCGTACTTTTCCGAGAACTCACGGAAGTACCAGGGATCCGTGCCCTCTTCCTCCCAGCCGTCGCCGAGGTCGGTGTTGTGGCAGATGATCATCATCATGCGCTTCTGATCGTCAAAGACACCACGGTAATGCGGGGTCTGTGCGTCCCAGCGCTCAAAGGTGATGCCCTGGTCGCGACCCGCCATGGCATGCCCCACGCTCGGGATCTGCGGCTTGACCTTGAGCGGGAAAACCATGTGGAAGATCTCGTGCTCGAGCGGCAGCTCCACCGGCTCGCGCTCGGGGAAGATCTGCTTGAAGGCCGCATAAAACACCTGCCACTCCTGCTCGCCCCAGAAGTCGTCCACCATGAGGAACCCGCCGTTGAGCAGATATTCGCGCAGCGTCCGCGCCTCGTCGTCGCTGAGGCTGATGTTGCCCGGCTCAATCATGTAGATGAACGGATAGTGCCGCAGTTGCTCGGGCACGATGTCGACAATCGCCCCCTTCGGACTCACCTGCAGCGAGGTGAGCTGCTGCAGGCGGTAAGAAAAGTTGAGGTCGGCGTCCGGGTAATCGGTCGTCCAGCGACCTCCGCCGCGCCGCCGGCCCCAGGACATGTCAGAATTGAAGCGCAGGCGCGCAAAGACGAAGGTGTCGTCCGGCAATTCGCGGCTGAGCGGCCAAGTCGGAAAGTCGGCGAACTGACCGCGCCCAAACTCACGCGGATCCTCGGGCACCGAGCCGTCCTGGATGCCAAAGTTCGTCGGCTGCCCCGACTCCTGCGCCCGCACGGCCCAGCCCAGCAGGCCAAGGGCGGCGATGGCGAAAAGACAGCGTTTCATGTGGGCAACGGAATCCAGTCCGCAGGTGTAACGCCGGCGCGCGCCCCTTTGTTGTGAACGGATCGAAAAATTCACCCGCCCCTTCTGTAGCGCGGGGCAGTGACCCGCAGGTTTGAACCGCATCAGGCCGGGTGAACCCCGCGACTACAGCCTCCCCACTCTCTACTCCCCACTCCCACCCAGCACCCTGCCGATCAGCTCATACGCCGCGAAGCGTTCGGCATCCGGAAAGTCGTGGTCGCAATCGGGATGACGAATGTCGAGTCGGTCCGCCGCACCGTGCAGGGCGAAGACCGGCCTGGCCGCCGCAGCGATGCGGTCGACACTCTGCCACTGAAAATTGCTGTCGTGCAGCGGCGCGTTGACGAAGACATGACGTGGCGCCAGGCAAGCGATCAGCTCGTAAAAATCGAAGGGCGTGGCCTGCGGCCGGCCCACGTAGTCGGCCATCTTCAGCATGTAGCGCTCCTGCACCCAGCCCTGCAGGTTGCCGCCCTTGTAATCGAGCACGGAATCGAAGCCGCAGCTCGACACCACCACGCGCACCCGCGGTTCGAACACCGCCGTGTAGATCGCGTTGTGACCGCCGAGCGAATGGCCGATGGCGGCGAAACCGGCCTCGGCGCGGACTTCCGGCAGCGCGGCCAGCAAATCGATCCCGCGCAGGTTGTCCCAGATCGCCTTCATCGTGCCGCTGGCAAAACCCAGCTCGGCCAGCTTCGGCTGGTACTTCGCCAGCAGCGGGTAACTGGGCGACAGCGTCACGAAACCACGCTCGGCGAGTTCAGAGGCATACTGGCGGTTCGGCTTGCCGCCCAGACCGACCACCACCTGATGACCAATCGTGTTTTCCGTCGGGTGCAGGCAGAGTACCGCTGCTGCAGGCTGGCCCGCCAGCGCCGCCTTTGGCAGGCAGAGGTAGGCCGGCACCCAGCCACCCGGGGTCGCCTCGTAGCGGATCAGGCGCCGCACGTAGCTGCCACAATCCGTCGCCTCCAGCGTCTCCACCGCCGGCACGACCGAGCGATCTGCGGTCGGCAGCGGTCCGGCCACCTGCTGAAACCCGGTCAGCGCCTCGCGCCTCCGCAACTCCCACTCCGCCACCGTCGCCGCCCGCCGCACCTGGCCGTCGCGGTCGCGGCATTCCAGCAGATCCGTCCGGCTCAAGCCGCGGAGCTTCGGCACCTCCGCCACCGCCAGCAGACTGGGTAGCAGAGCAAAAACAAGGGCGCGCATGACAGAAGTACGGTTTAAGGTTCAAGGTTTCATGTTGAAAGTTGGGGCTGGAGGGGCGCCCGGCTTTCCCTCATCCCGCCCTCTGAGATCTGAACGTTGAACTCCGAGATTCCCCAGAACCTGCTGCTCTTCGACGGCGTCTGCCACCTCTGCGATGGCGTCGTCGGCTTTCTGCTGCCGCGTGATCCGGCGGGCCGGCTGCACTACGGCCCGATCCAGTCCGAGTTGGGCGCCCGGCTGTACCGCGAGCACGGGCTCGACCCCGAGCGACCCGACACCCTGCTGCTGCTCACCCCGCGCGGGGCGTTCCGGCGCAGCGACGCCGTGCTCGAGATCGCCCGCCTGCTCGGCGGCGCTTGGCGACTCCTGCTTCTCCTGAAAGTCGTGCCCCGTCCGCTGCGCGACGCCGCCTACGACGCCCTTGCCCGGCGTCGCTACCGCTGGTTCGGCCGTGCCCCCGCCTGCCTGCTGCCCCGCCCCGAGTGGCGCGACCGCTTTGTCGAAGGCACTTTTCCCACTTGCGCTCCGCCTGTGGCCGATTAGGTTGCCTTTCCTGTCCGTGGCCCCGCCGCGGATCACCGTCAAGGCCGGCAACGGCCCCAAGCGGGCTGTGGCTCAGCCTGGTAGAGCGCTTCGTTCGGGACGAAGAGGTCGTGGGTTCGAATCCCGCCAGCCCGACCATCCAAACTGGATGGTTGCATTCCGGCGGGATGAGGGCGAAGCCTCCCGCTTCAGCGGAACCTTGGTTCGACCGCCCGTCGCGTGAGCGACATTCTCCTCAGCCGAAGGCCACACCGCGGGGCGTTGCGCAGCAAGATTCAATCCGCCTGCCAGCAGACCAGAAGATGTCTCGGATCGAACTCCGGCATTCAAGCTGCAGTTCGTCGCATTTCAGTCTGCCGCAAGTTCCACCCAACGGGTGCGCACGTCCTCGCCGGTGGGCAGGGTCCAGGTCTGGCCGTCGTCGAGCACGCGACTCTGCTCATGGCTGCCCGCAAGGTCGCTCCAACCGTAGGCCACGCGGGCGCGACGGCCGGGCACGGGGTACTGCAGATGCGCCTCGGCGCGCAGGCAGCGTTTGCCGCCGCTGTTGTGAAAACGCACGCGCACGGTGTCGCCCGTGCCCTCCGGCAGGTCGGTGCCGGCGGCCCAGAGGGATTGCGACCAGAAATCGCCGGGCTCCATGCCACGGCGTTCGAGGTTGCCGTCCTTGAGCAGCGACCGCCAGCTCGCGCCGCGATCCACGGAATATTCAAGCTGGTAACGCACCCTCGGATCGGGCGGATTGCTGGAAGCCACATGCGCGGCGGCATGCAGGGCCACCGCCGGCAAACCGCGCGGCGTTTGCAGTTCCAGAGTGACGCGCGGCGTGTCGAAACCGCCCTCAACGATGCGCGGTGAAGCCTGCGCCTTACCCGGGCCATAGCTGATCAGGCCGTACCCGCCCACCCCGAGGGTGATTTGCGTTCCACCGTCCTTGAGGCGGGGAAACATCGCCGGATTGGCCTGGCAGACCGTGCGGATGACCAGCCCGCTGTCGGCCAGGGCCGCCGCGCCCGCACCGAGGCGCAGGTGATACTGGCGCCGCCCCTTGACGAAGTCGGTCAGGTCCAGGCCATCGCGGAACTCGCCGGCCTCCTGCCAGATGGCGCCGCCATCGACCGACACCGCCACCGAGCCACGCGCGCGACCGCGCAGAATCAGGCCGTTTTTGCCACCCGGCTGGTAGACACCCCAGGGCGAGTCATCCGGCGGCGTCGCACCAATGACGTAGGGGGTGAAAAACTCCAGCGTCACGTGGCCGGGCCCCTCATCGGTCACGCCCTCCCGGTAGCCGCCACCGGCAAAGTCAGGCCGCCACTCATAGACCGCATTGCCGTAGCGCGCCTGGCCGTTGACGTGGTCGGTGCCCTTTGTCGTGCCATGCATGGCCTCGGGCTGGTTCACCCAGGTGCGCGAGCGCTCCAGTCCGGGCACCCCTCCGGTCAGGTAGTTCCGGCCCCAGAACACGAAGGTGCGACCGTCCTCCAGCCCCGGCTCAAACCACCGTCGCAGGGTTTCACCCTGGCGCAGATGCACGATCGGCGGCGGCCCGGCGTAACCGGCCCGATACTCGATCGTCTGATAGGCGGCGTACGAGGCACCGTCGCCGGGGTGCAGGCCGCAGATCAGCCAGCCGCGCTGGTGCGGAGCGCCCGGCACGCGCGTCGAAAGGGTTTTCCAGTCCTTGTAGATCTCGTCGAGCCCCAGCAGACCGCCCCCCTCCGGATCAAAGATAACCGTCGACAGATCGTGATCGAGCAGGGCCCAACGGCCCTCGCCGCCGTAGGGACCGCCGTTCAAAAAGACCTCAAAGGCGTTGTGACCGCGCGTGCCGGTGACTCGCGACCGCCCCGGCCCAAGCAGGGCGTCGAGCTCGGCGGTCCACTGCGCATGGGTCGTGCCGCAGAGTCCGAAACCGTGGGCAAACAGTCCGGTCCAGTACTCGCGCGTCGTCGTTTTTGCATCGTTGCTGAAACCCTCGCCCCAGAGGTCCTCCCGGCCCTCCTCGCCATGGGCGTAGTGGGTATTGCGAAAAAACCAGGAGGCGAGCGCCTTGTCCTCGACCGACTCCGGCCGTCTCCCCGTGGCGCGCTCATACTGGTCCGCCTGGGTGGCGAACAGGCGGTCGAAGCTGGACATTGCCAGCTCCCCCGGATACCAGGGATGATCGGTGCGCAGTTGCGGATCACCGACACCACCTTGGACGACGGCAGGCAGAAGCAGGACCGGGAGCCGGAGAAGGGCGGAATGCATGCGCAAAAGAAACGTCGGCCAAGTCGACCTCGCCCCCAAAAAATGCATGGCCGCGCAGCGACCCTGACCACGCAGCCACTCCCCCCTTCCAGATCATTGTGCAGCCTGCCTCCTCAAGGACATGGCTCTCCGACCATGACCGCAGTGCCCCACGACTTCAGATGCAACTGCCCAAATCGCATTCCGATCGCCTCCTTGCGCATGCTGCGATCCATGCGGACGGAATGAGCGCGAGCGGTTTTTTGTCAAGCAGTTGCACACCCCCCGTTTCCCTTTGAGTATCTGCGCGACGTGTTTGAGCGCATGCCCACGCTGGCCGCGAAGGACTACGCGAGCCTGCACCCCGAAGCGTGGGCGAAAGCACGCCGGCAGGTCAAACCGGCCAGCCAAGCACCTCAAGCCACCCGCGCCAGCAATGCCGAACGGCGCTGCGCGTGACGCTTACTATCATCCGGTAGCGGGCGGCGAACTCGGTGGTTGGCAACGGTGCGGAGCCACAAGCTTTGTGATGCGCTGAGTTGTCCGGCTGCGTGTGCGCGAGATTGCCAAGCTAAGCCTCCCGCCGGGGGCAGGTTCGACTCCGAGCGCTTGAGATCAGTGCTCTACCGTTGCGATTGATGCACTTCAACTATCGTTCCATCTCGAGCGACTCTAACGTGACGCAATGAGCCTCTGTTGACGAATGAGACCGCAACAATTCCAGAGAACGCATCGTCAGCAGTAAACTCGACCAAGGTTTTGTGCGGGTCATTCTGAAGATCGGATATGGTTCGCTTCTGATCATGCGTCGCCAAGTTTTCCTGGGTTACGGAAAAACGCTTGGCATACAGATATCTCGGATCTTTTCCATCCTCAACTTCAACTATGTAGGCCAAGTATTCACCGACTCCAGCAAACGGAACAATGAACTTCCGGGTGATACTCTGTTCTTTTCGCGGCCCAAAATCGGTTACATACCCCCACTCAGGCAAAGGCAAACCTTCTTCGGAGAGTTTGAATAGATGTAGTTCCAATGCATCCGCTTCACTTGATTTACTTTCCAGCTTGAAAACGAATGGCGCAGAGGTTCCGGGCATTTTGGTATGCACTACTTCCCTGGGGTTTCTGATCTCGACTTCATGACTGCCATCATGCCATCCGGGCTCCATGCCGCCTGCGAGAGACAGGATGCAGCGGCCCATGATTTCATCTGGAAGTTGATAGCGGTGGAGAGCCTTATTTTCACCAGCTTCAGGAGTGCCCTTAATGGTGTAAACACCCTTGGTTGCTACACACAAAAGCTGTAGCGGAGGCGAAATGTATTGAGCTGGGTTGGTCAGATCCAAGGACCAGTCCACAACTAGCTCGGATGAGTGCGCCAACGAAGCGCAAAGCATTATAGTTAAAATCACCAGCTTCATTTATCGTTTGACCTTGAACTTGAACGACTGGCCAGACTTGGGAATATTGGGAACCTTAGTTGGTAGACCCGCTTTTGGATTCGGATCAACGATGTTGGGGAGGCCCGAGTTGCCGATAGTTGTACTACTCGAGTTCATGTGTTGAGCCATTGGCGTGTCGAGGAAATCATTGTAGTAGGGCAAGGTGGGCTGATTGTTCCACGCGCGATGATGATCATCCGCAGCCGCCTCAAAAATCACCGTTATTTCCTGACAGGCGCAGCACTGATCTTTGCCACAATTGTCGGCAAGAGAGTTGCCCTCCTTGAGAGCGGCCTGCCAGCTCTCGTTTACATATGCGGCATAGTCTTCAATGAAGGGGCCATGTCCGCCATTTGAAAAGTTTCTTCCGGCTAATCCTCCAGGATTAGTATCGGTTCCGCTGTTCGAGTAGCCAACTGATCCGGCTGGGCTTCCCTTTATACCAGGAATCAAAAAGCGGGCACCTGCTGCTGGCGCGTATTCACAGGACAAGAGGGAAAGTCGCCCGTAGAATGAAGGGTATCCAATAATCCCAGCTTGATGCAGCCCAGCAGACCAACCTGCCGCAGTAGCCATAGCATCAACGCTTCGTTCATACTCCGTGTGATAGGTGCGAGCACCATCTGGCCCATGCATCTGCCGCAACTTGACTATGCAGTTCGGTGGCTTTGCCGGCATTGTAGTTTCTGCAAGACCTAGCACATCCACTTTGTTCACCGGAAATGGGGTCAGTGTGCAACAGCTTGACAAAGGTGCCGTACTTGACTCCATCGCCAGCGCTTCAGCCACAATTCTCATGCAGATATTTTGAAGGTTTGGATCGAGCCCTGTCCAGCCTAAACGAGCAAACCCAGAGTCGTGGATGGCCTCCATCGAGGTGGGCACCCATTGCATGACATCTATTTTCGTGAAATTCGAGATTCCCAAACCGGCTTTGGAACCGCTGATGGGACGCTTATCGGACGCTGATGCCAGAGGCCATTCAGCTCGCACGGAGGAAGCCGCGGTTGCCGGGGCGGCGGTCCTTCCCGTTGCCGCCCCGGCTTCCTTCTGCGAGAAAGCTGGGGCGGTGAAGGCCGGGATCAGGCGACGACGTATTCGTACATGCCGTGGCGACCCGGATACGGGATCGGATACTTGCCGTTGGCATCGGCCTTGAGCGGGGCCGGGCCGTCGAGGGTGAGCTTGTCGACATCCGGCGCGAACTCATGGTCGTGGGCCATGAGCTGGTCGAAGGTGACGACCTGGCCGTTGTGGGCGGACATGCGGCCCATGACGGTGACGAGGCTGGCCATGGCGCCGCGCTCGACCTCGCTGTAGGGCTTGCCGTTGACGATGGCATCGATGAGGTCCTGCCACTCGAGGTCGTAGGGGTTCGGCTCGGGCTGCTTGCCGCGCCAGATGAGGTTTTTCGGGTCCTTGTTCTGGCCCTTGAAGGTCATCGCCTTGGAGGGGAAGTGACCGGCGGTGGAGACCACGGCCATGCCCTTGGTGCCGTGCACGTAGCTGGCGAACTCGTTGTGGGTCTTCATGGCGTTGCGGCCTTCAAGCCAGAACTTGGTGCCGTCGCGGAAGGTGTACTCGACGCTGTAGTGATCGAAGTTCTGGTCGACGTAATCGCCGCGGTCGGTGCGGCCGCCGGTGGCCTTGGCCTCGATCGGGAAGTCGTTCTTCATCCAGCAGATCTCATCGATGTTGTGGATGTTGAAGTCGCTGAAGGCGCCGCCGCTGGCCCAGAGGAAGGAGTGGAAGTTCTTGATCTGGTAGATCAGCTCGCTGGGATCGGTCTTGGGGTCGCGCGGCTGGGTGAAGCAGGTGCCGACCGGGCCCTGCAGGCGGTAGGCCCGGCCGAGGAGGATGTCGCCGATCTCGCCCTGCTGGATGCGGTCGAAGAGTTCGCCGCGGACGCGGCAGTGACGGCACATGAGGCCGACACCGACCTTGAGGCCCTTGGCATCGGCCTGCTTGCCGAGCTCGAGCATGCGCTTGCCGCTGGGGGCATCGACGCAGATCGGCTTTTCCATGAAGACGTTGACGCCCTTTTCGATAGCGTACTTGAACTGCACCCAGCGGAAGGCGGGCGGCGTGGCGAGCACGACGACATCGCCCGGCTTGAGCATGTCAATCGCCTGCTTGTAGGCGTCGAAGCCGATGAACTTGGCGTCGGCCGAGACCGAGAAGCGGTCGGGATGCTTGTTGCTGAGGCCCTGGAAGCTGGCTTCGAGGCGATTCTCCTGGACGTCCGCCATGGCGATCAGGCGGGTGCGCTGCTTGACGCCCATGGCGTTGCTGGAGGCGCCGGTGCCGCGGCCGCCGCAGCCGACGAGGGCGACGTTGATCGTGTCATCGCCCTGGGCGTGCACGTAGGGGATGTGGATGCCGGAGAGGGCGGAGAGGCCGGCGACGGTCTTGCCGGTGGATTTGAGGAAGTCGCGGCGCGACGTGGCGGGGGCGGGGGTGGATTCCATAAGACGACTAGGATGCCCGAAACCAACGCCTGGACGCAAGCGGAACTTGCCGCCGGATGCGGGCCTCACTCGAAGACAAAGGGCAGGCCCTGGGCGCGCATGAATTCGCGTTCACGCTTCAGGTAGCGCTCGGCCAGCCGTTCGAACTCGCCCTCCCGGCGCAGGCGCGCCAGGGCGCGGTTGACCGCCTCGCGCAGGTCGTCGCGGCCTTTCTTGAGGCCGACCGCCCAGGCCTCCTCGCGCAGGGGGGCGAGCAGGGCGCGGGTGCGCTCCGGATGCTGGGCATGGTAGTTCATCACCGAGATCTGGTCATAGACCCAGGCGTCGACCCGGCCGTTGACGACCTCGAGCACGCAGGCGGCATCCGTGTCGAGGGCGACCAATTGCGCCTGCGGCAGTTCCTGGCGGCACCACTGCTCGCCGGTGGTGGCGAGGCGCACCGCCAGGCGGCGACCCGGCGCGCGCAGGTCGGCGGCGGCCTGCACAGGCGAATCCTTGGCGACCAGCACAGCCAGGCCGGTCTTCACGTAGGGATCGGAGAAGTCGATCTGCTCACGGCGCTGCTCGTTGGCGGTGAGCGAGGAGATGATGAGGTCGATGCGACCGGTCTGCAGGGCCGGGATCAGGCCGTCAAACGCGAGGTTTTTGAACTCCACCGGCTTGCCCAGTTCTTGTGCCACGGCCTCGCCGATGGCGGTGCTGACGCCGGTGAGCTGGCCCTGTTCATCGACAAACTCAAAGGGCGGGTAGGTGGCGTCCATGCCGACGACGAGCACGTCGCGGCGCGCGCAACCGGCGGCGAAGAAGACGAGGCCGAGCAGGAGCAGCGGGCGGAGCAGGTTCATGGCAGAGCCTTACGGTCCCGGCGCGGCGCTTGCAGCGAAAATCGCTCAGGGGCGGCCGAGGGCCTTGTCGAGGCGCTTGCGCAAGGCGGCGGCCTTGCGCTCCTCGCCGAGGCGGTCGAGCAGGGCGAGGCAGTCGAGGGCGACCGCCTCAAAGCTGGCCGGATCGTCGTGCACATGGAGTTCCAGGATGCGCAGGCTCTGCTCAAAGTGACCGAGGGCGGCAGCATCGTCGGCGAGCGCATGGCAGGCGGTGGCGAGGTTGCCATAGGACTGGCCGACATCCGGGTGATCGGGACCGAGCAACTGGCGGCGGATGGCGAGGGCCTCGCCGAACATTTCGGCGGCCTGGTTGGGAAAACCGGCGGCGTAGTAGAGGCTGCCGAGGTTGTTGTAAATCGAGCCGACATCCTCCGAGGCGCGGCCGCGGCGCGCTTCGAGCGTTTCCAAGGCGCGCAGGTAATGCTGCTCGGCGAGGGCATAGCGGCCAAGGCCCTTGTAGATCATCGCCAGGTTGTTGCGCAACTGGGCGGCCGTCTCCTCGTCGGGCGGCGTCAAGGCCTCGTAATCGGCGATGGCCTGCTCATAGAGCGGGGCGGCCTCCGCCTCGCGCTGGCTGAAATCGAGCAGGGTGGCGAGCTGGGTGCGCACGCGGGCAACTTCCGCGCGCGGCACAGCCTCGCTGCGGGCGGCGATTTCCAGGGCCTCGCCACAGGCAGCCTCGGCACCGGCGGCATCGCCGAGCTCGCGCTGGATTTCGGCGAGCAGGTGCAGGCCGGAAAAGAGGTCGGGCAGGGCGCCGGGATCGAGTTCGACCGCCTCGCGCAGGCCGCCGAGAGCAGTGGTGGCGACGCGCAGCGCCTCCTCGAGCCGGCCTTCCTGCAGCAGTTTGGCGGCATGGCTGTCCAGTAGGTTGGAAAAACTCGAGAGACTTGCAGTCACGACGTGAAGCGCGAGATTCTCGCCATCATGCAGGGCTGTTATTTCAGCAAGCAAAAAACACCGGCAATCCGTCCTGCCCCGGATCTCGGGCGTACGGTGCAATACGGCAAACCGGTCGATTTGGGGTTGAATAAGAACGGGGTGCCCGCAGTTTAACTCCGGTGCCTCACACCCGGTTTCCTCCATGCCACGCTTTCTGCCGTTCCTGCTGCTCTTGTTCCAGCTGCCCGCCGCCGCGGAGGTGGTGGTGGATGTCGACGGCTTTGGCGAAGGCCTGGGGGGGTGGAAGGCCCGCAAAGGCCAGGCGGCCGAATACCAAATCTCCGATGCAGCCTACCGCACCTATCGCCCCGAGGTCTCGCCCTCGCCCGACGGCGGCATCTACGTGTCGGTGCGCATCGACCACCGCCGCGGCTTCTTCGCCTCCGACGACCACGCCAGCCTCGAACTGAGCTTCGCCGCCGACGGCACCCTGGTCTCGGCCCAGAGCAGCCTGGCCCTGCAGGGCCGGACCATCACCAGCGAACTCATCAAGGGCGGTTCCTCGGCCGCAACCAACGTCGCCGCGCCCAGCATCGACCGCGCGGTCAAGGTCGGCAGCGACCTGGTGGCCGATCTCTCCGCCAAGATCCTGCGCGAAAAAATCATCGAGCCCGGCCGGGTCTCCTTCCCCGCGGCGATCCGCCACAACTACAACCTGCTGTACCTGGCGGTGAAACCGAAGGCGGCACCGGCCAACCCAGCGACCGCCGCCACGGCCCCTTCTTCCGCCCCGACACCGACAACCTCTCAGCCCCCAGTCGTGGCGCCGACCCCGCCTGTCGCGGCGGGTTCCACCGCACCTGTGCCCGCTCCGGCACCGGCCGCAGCGAATGCCGGCCCCAGCCTGCCGGTGCCGACGTCCCCAGCCAGCACCGCAGCCGTCCCAACCCCGGTTCCGACACCCACTTCACCCGCCACCGGCCCAACCCTGCCTGCTCCGCCGCCCACCGCCCCGGCCGCAGGCCCAACCCAGCCCGCGCCGATGCCGGCTCCCACGCCGCCCCCACCGGGCAGCCCCCTGCCGGCACCTGCCCCGACCGGTGCAGACACATCCAACTCAGCCCCCGCAGTGGCAGGTGCCAAACCGATTCCGCTGCCGGAGATCAAGCCCTATGATCCGGGCCGGGCAGCGATCACGCCGCTACCGCCGCCCAAGCAAAAATCGCCACTGCTGGAGCACGGCGATGACTTGCTCAAGATGGCGCGCAAGTACGTGCTGGACGACAAGCTCTGAAGGCCCTCCGCTCAGCTACGGCCCGCCTGACGGATGAGGGTCTGCATGACCCCCTGCACCTGCAGTTCGGCGACCGGAATGAGGTCGGGAAAGGCCGGGTTCTCCGCCTGCAGGTAGGGGCGCCCATCCTTGACGAGGTAGCGCTTGAGCGTGGTTTCGCCGTCGATCAGGGCGGCGACGATGTCGCGCGGCCGCGGTTCGCGCGCCTCGACGATGACGAGGTCGCCATCGCAGATGTTGGCGCCGATCATCGACTCGCCGCGCACCTTCAGCGCGAAGACCCGGGCGCCCTTGCGCAGGCCGAGCGTTTGCACATCGACCGCGATCGAGCCGTCGGCCTGCTGTTCCTGCATCTCGCCATAACCGGCGGCGATGCTGCCATACACCGGCACGTTGACGATGTCCGCACGGCCCAGATCTTCTGGAAAAACGACCGCGCGGGCCTTGTGCGAGTGGCGCTGGATGACGCCCTTTTTCTCCAAGGCACGCAGGTGACTCATCGCCGCCGTCTGACTGGCAAAGCCAAAGTGCTTCTGGATGTCACGCGTGCTCGGCATGACACCGTATTCGCGTTGGTAGCTGCGCAGGTATTCGAGCAGCTCGTGCTGCCGGTCGGTGATTTTGCGGGCGGCTCGGGGCATGGTCGTGCGTTTTGTTCGTTCGAACAGTCGGACCTGCCTCTGGGAATGCAAGCCGTTTTGCGCATTTTCCGTCGCTCAGTGCCGCCTTCCCTTTGCACGCGGCCCACGGCTGGGTGAAACTGTGTCCGTGTCCCCTTTCCGCCTCCTCTTCCTTGCTGTTCTGCTGAGCGCGGCCGCCCACGGCCAGGACAAACCCGCGGTGCCACCGTTGAACCTGGCGCCGCCCGAGATCGCCGGCAGCCTGCCGCCGGATACGGCCATCCTGGCGCAGAAGGCGGCCAAGGCCTTTGGCGACCGCAATTGGGCGGCCGCCCGCGCGGCCTACCAGGAGATGCTGCAGGCCGATGCCAAAAACGCCCTGGCCTGGGCCAATCTGGGTGCGGTCGAGCAGCAGGCCGGCAACACCCAGGCGGCGCAGGAGTGCTTCGAGCAATCCGTGAAACTCAATCCGCGGCTCGGCCAATCGTGGAACGCGCTCGGCCTGATCCACTCGGGCAAGGGCGATCTCTACCTCGCCATCTCCGCCTTCAGTCGCGCCATCCACGAGGATCCGACCGATGCCCGCGCGCACAATTACCTCGCCATCGCGGTGAAAAACCTCGGCTGGACCGACGCCGCCCAGGCGGCCCTGCTGCGCGCCATCGAGCTCAACCCGGAGTACGGCATCGCCCACTTCAACCTCGCCCTGCTCTACCTCGACCAGAAACCGCCGTCGATCGAGCTGGCGCGCCGTCATTACGAAAAGGCCGTGGCCCTCGGCGTCGAAAAGGACGAGATCGTCGAGCGGAGGCTGAAGGAGTGAACTGGGATCTGACAGGCGCGCTGGGCGAGCTCGAGTCGTCGGGCCTGCGCCGCCGGCTGCGCGTACTGGAGCCCGCCGCCGAGGGTCGTGTCGTCTGTGCGGGCCGGACCCTGCACAACTTCGCCTCCAACGACTACCTCGGCCTGGCCAGCTCCGCGCATTTGCGCGAGGCCCTGGCCGCCGCCGTGCAGACCTGGGGGGCGGGCGCCGGCGCCTCGCGCCTGGTCACCGGCACAACGCGCGCCCACGCCGAACTGGAGGCGGCACTGGCCGAGTTCAAGGGCACCGAGGCGGCACTGAGCTTTGCCAGCGGCCATGCCACCGCCCTCGGCACCCTGCCGGCCCTGGTCGGACCCGGCGACACGATCCTGCTCGACAAACTCAGCCACGCCTGCCTCGTCGATGCCGCGCGCCTGAGCGGCGCGACGATCCGCGTTTTCCCGCACAACCACCTCGGCAAGCTCGAGCGCCTGCTCGCCGGCGCCCGCGGCCGCGTGCTCATCGTCACCGAGTCGGTGTTCAGCATGGATGGCGACACCGCGCCGCTGCGCAACATCGTCGAACTGAAGGAACGCCATGGCGCCTGGCTGCTGGTCGACGAGGCGCACGGCGTCGGCGTGCTCGGCCCGCAGGGGCGCGGGCTGGCGGCAGCCGCGGGTTTGGAGGGGCGGATCGAACTGCAGATGGGCACGCTCAGCAAGGCGCTTGGCCTCAGCGGCGGCTACCTGGCGGCGGCGCGTCCCGTCATTGACCTGCTGGTCAACCGCGCGCGCAGCTTCATCTACTCGACCGCGCCGCCGCCGGCCCTGGCCGCGGCCGCCAGGCAGGCGCTCGCCTGGACCGCCGGCGACGAAGGCGACGCGGCCCGGGCGCGACTGCGCGCGAATGTCGACCGCCTCGCCGCCGGCCTTGATCTGCCATCGCCACCCGCCGCCATCCTGCCCGTCATTCTCGGTGATGAACGCGCGGCGCTCGACGCGGCCGAACGCCTGCTTGAGGCGGGTTTCCTTGTGCCGGCGATCCGTTATCCGACGGTCGCCCGCGGCGCTGCGCGGCTGCGCGTGACCCTCACCGCCGCGCACACGCCGGCGGAGATCGACGCGCTGGCGGCGGCCCTCAGGGCGTCGAACCCGGCTCCCCGCGCAGGAGCTGGCGACCGTTGAAGCGCTCCTTCGGGTGGAAGAGCCAGCCGGGCGACTCGCGTTTCACCTCGTAGCGGCGCAGCACGAACTCGGGCAGGGCCATGTTGCTGTTCGGATCGTAGACGCGGCGGCCGGAGTAGTGACCCCAGAGGCGGTACTCGCGGTTGTGATCGCTGCCGTAGGCAGGGCCGTCGCCGGCCGGCATTTCCGGCAGCCGATCGGGCTGGCGCATGAGCCGCTCATTGAGGACGACGAGCCGGCTCTGCTCCCAGGTTTCGCCCGGGCGGCGCACGTAGCCCCAGAAATGCGTGTTGGGGACGTGGAACCGGCGGCCAATGTAGTAGTCGCCCGGACCTTCCGCGGCGATCTCCAGGCGACGGTACTGCTTTTGCTGCTCCACGTAGGGATCGGTGGTCTGGCAGGCGGCGAGCAGGAAGAGCACCGGCAGAAGCAAAAGGAGGCGGGTCATGTGCGCCAAGCTGGGAGTGCCGCGGCGGGCGTGCAAACAAAACTTAGCGTCGCGGCACCTGCACGAGACCGGCGCCGGTCTGCTCGGCCGGCGCGCCGGTGGGCCTGGCGTTGGCGGCGAGCGACTTGAGGATGCTCTGGCCGGAATAACCCCAGCCGAGCATGGTGGCGACAACCCCGCTGGTGAGGGCGGCGGCCTGCGAGGTGCCGCTGCTGATGACACGCCGGTTGTCGCTGTAGGCCGAGACGATGCCGACCCCCGGCGCGGCCACCACGAGGCCGGTGCCGGAGTTGGAGAAAAAGGCCTGCACGCCATTGGCATCGACGGCCGCGACACTGACCACGCCGTTGTAACCGGCCGGATAGGCGAGGGCGTTGGCCTGATCGTTGCCGGCGGCGGCGACGATGACCACCCCGCGCTCCAGGGCATATTCGACGGCACGACGCAGCACGGGCGCGTCGGCATTGGTGCCGAGGCTGATGTTGATGACACGCGCGCCCTGATCGACCGCGATCAGGATGGCCTGGGCGACCAGCGCGGTGGTGCTTTCGCCCTTGGCATCAGCGACGCGGATGTCGAGCAGGCTCACCGCCGGGGCGACCCCGCCCTCGGCCGGGTCGGCCCCGGCAATGAGCGAGGCCATGGCGGTGCCGTGGCCGTCCACCGGCTGGCCGTCCTGGACGAGGTCGGTGCGACTCAGGCGCACCTGTTCCAGTTGCGGATGGTCGGTGATGCCGGTGTCGAGCACGGCGACGGTGATGCCGCGGCCCCAGTCGCTGCGGTCGCGACCGGCACCGATCGCCTCCAAGCCGCTGCTGCCAAAGGGGCGGGCGCCACCGGCGTTGTCGGCATCCGTCTCCGGCAGGCGCGGCAGGGCGGGCACCCAGGCGAGGTAGTTGGGGCCGACGCGATCGAAGCCGCCACCGGCAAGTTCACTCGCTAGGGCGCGGCCATCGCCGACGCGGACGCGGGCGGTGAGCAGGCGCGGATCCGTGGGCAGCAGTTCGATGCCGGCGCGGGCGGCCCGGGCGCGGAAGACCTCGAGGTCGGCAGGCTTGGCAAAACTGAGCAGCAGTTCATCGGGTGCGGCACCCGGCGTGCGCGCCAGCTCCAGAATGCGGCGCAGCAGCTCATCAAACACGCTCGGTGGCGCCGGTTGCGTGAGATCGGGACCGCGCAACCCGGGCGTGAGGGCGGCACGCGGGACCGGTGCACGCGAGATGGTGGTCTCCAACGCCGGCGACGGCGCGGTGGTTTCGATCGCCAAACGGCTGAGCAGGGCCAACGCCAGCACGAGTGCCGCGGCGGCGAGGAGGACCCAGGGCAAGCCTTTCTGCATGAGGCCTCAGACTGCCGCGGGTGGCCGCGCGTTTCATCTTCTTTTCCACCCCCGGGATTTTGGGGCTTGTGCCCTGGCACGGCGCTTTCTAGTCTGCCCCCATGTCAACGTCGCAAGAAGCCTGGGGATCACGTCTCGGAGTCATCATGGCCGTCGCCGGCAGCGCGGTCGGCCTCGGCAACTTCCTGCGTTTCCCCGGTCTCGCCGCCCAGTATGGCGGCGGCGCCTTCATGCTCGCCTACGCGATCAGCTTCCTCATCATCGGCCTGCCGATCGGCTGGGCGGAATGGGCCATGGGCCGCTACGCCGGCGGCCGCGGCTACAACTCCTGTCCCGGCGCCTTCGCCGCCATCGTGCGCCGGCCCTGGGCGAAGTACGCCGGCGTCATTGGCGTCATCGTGCCAGTGGTGATTTACATGTACTACGTCGTCATCGAGGCCTGGTGCCTCGGCTACGCGGCGAACTTCTGGACCGGCAACCTGCATCTCAAGGACGCCGAGGAAACTGTCGCCCGCTTCGCCGCCTTCACCGGCGCGGCCGGCGACGGCACGGCGATGCGTCTCGACGCCGGCCACGTGCTGCCCTGGCTGGCCGGGGTCTTCCTCTTCAATTTCTGGCTGATCTACCGCGGCATCGCCGGCGGCATCGAGAAGATGTGCAAGATCGGCATGCCGCTGCTCATCCTACTCGCCCTGCTCATCCTCGCCCGCGTGCTCACCCTCGGCGCCCCCGATCCGGCGCGCCCGCACGACAGCGTCGGCAACGGCCTTGGCTACCTCTGGAACCCCACCAAGGTGATGGTGATGAAACCATCGCCCGCACCGGATGACAAACCGCGCGAAGTCGTCGGCGCCGCCGCCCTGGAGGACGCGCGCACCGAAGTCGCCACCAGTGCTGGTGCGCTCGTTCTGCGCGAGATCGGCGTGCTCGAGCAATTGCGCAACCCGCGCCTCTGGCTGGCCGCCGCCGGTCAGATCTTCTTCAGCCTCTCGGTCGGTTTCGGCGTCATCATTGTCTATGCCAGCTACATGAAGCGCAGCGACGACGTCGTGCTCAGCGGCCTGACCGCGAGCAGCGCCAACGAGTTCTGCGAGGTCGGCCTCGGCGGCCTGATCACCGTGCCGGCCGCGGTCGCCTTCCTCGGCGTTGCCGGTGTCGCCGGCCAAGCGGGGGTCGGTCTCGGCTTCAAGGTGCTGCCGCTCGTGTTCGCGAAGATGCCGGCGGGCGACTTCTTCGGCGGCGCCTTCTTCTTCATGCTCTTCCTCGCCGCCGTCACCAGCTCAATCTCCATGCTGCAGCCCGGCATCGCCTTCGTCGAGGAGGCGCTCGGTGTCGGCCGCCGAATCTCCGTTACCCTGCTCGGCCTGCTCACCTGCCTCGGCTGCGGATTTGTCGTCTATTTCAGTGGCGATCTGAAGGCGCTCGACACCCTCGATTTCTGGGTCGGCACCTTCCTGATCTTCACCCTGGCGACGATCCAGATCCTCATCTTCGGCTGGGTCTGGGGCATCGACCGCGGCTTCGCCGAACTCCATCAGGGAGCGGCCCTGCGCGTGCCTTGGATTTTCCGGCCGATCATCCGCTGGGTCTGCCCGGTCTTCCTGCTCGGTGTCTTCGCCCTCTGGTTCCTCCAGGAAATCCTCGGGGTCGACCTCAGCTCCGGCGCGGCCGGCAGCGTCTCCTAC
>CANNUR010000020.1 GCA_947523045.1 uncultured Prosthecobacter sp. | reverse complement strand
CTGACCGTTGGCAGCAGCTACGCGAGCACCTCCTTCCGCGGCGCCCTGATCAATGGCGGCGCGGCCACGCTCGGCCTCACCAAGGTGGGCACGGGCACACTGACGCTGGGCGGCACCAGCACTTACACCGGCGTCACCACCGTTCTGGGCGGCAGCCTGCGGATCACCGGCTCGATCAACAACAGCCCCACTGGCGCTGGCGGTGCCACGGTCATCGGCAACACGGCGGCCACGTTCGGCCTGGTGGAGGTGCCGACGGGGGGCACCCTCACCACCGACACCCTCACCGTCGGTGGCGTGAACGGCGGCGTCGGCAGCCTGGTGATCCGCGGCGGTTCCGTCAACACCACGGACACGACCACCACCACCGGCATCAATGTCGGCACGGGCGGGTACGGCTCACTCCTGCTCTCGTCAGGAGCGGTGACCGCGAACCGCGTCAGCCTCTACAACAGCGCCACCGGCACGGGGGTGCTGCAGGTCTCGGGGGGAACGCTGACGAGCAACGAATACATCATCCTGAGCAACCTGCGCACGGAGTTCACCGTCACGGGCGGCAGCGTCCTGCACAACGCCGCTTCACAAAATCTCGCGATCGCCTACAACCTTGCGGGCACCACGGTCATGAACCTGGCAGGGGGCATGTTGGACAACACCGGACGCAACGTTTCCTTTGGCCAAAACGGCACCGACGCCCCGACCGGCATTCTCAACCTGAGCGCCGGCACGCTCATCACCAACACGGTGACGATTGGCAGCACGGTCAACGCCACCCTCAACTTCAACGGCGGCACCCTGCGGGCGGTGGTCGATTCCAGCGTGTTCCTGCCGTCGAGCAGCCGCCTGGCGGCTTACGTGAATGGCGCCTTCGGCACGTTTGCCGGCGGAGCCGTCATCGACACGAATGGCCGGAATGTGACGATCGCTTCCAGCCTGCTCTCGCCCGCCGGCAGCAATGGGGTCAGCGGCCTCAGCCTGGGGGGCACCGGCAGCGGCTACATCGGCGCACCGTACGTGGAGATTGTCCGGGCGGCCGGCGACACCACGGGATCCGGGGCCACCGGCTATGCCACGATCGACACCGATCCCGCCAGCCCGACCTACGGCCAGGTGACGAGTGTGGTGCTGACCAATCCCGGCATCAACTACACCGCCGCGCCCACGGTGAATCTCATCGGCGGACTGGGCCCCACCGGCGTTGCCGCCTCGGTCACGGCGGCGGGACTCGTGGCGAACACCTCCGGCGGCCTCACCAAAGTCGGCGCGGGCACGCTCACCCTCACCGGCACCAACACCTACAGCGGCGGCACCACCGTCCAGGCCGGCACGCTAACGGTCGGCACCGGCGGCACGCTGGGATCGACCACCGGCGCGCTGGCCGTGAACAATCCCAACACGGGGGCCGGCAGCGCCGTCGTCCTCAACCTTGCCACGGCCGTGGACACCACCGTGGGGTCGCTGAGCGGAACGATCGCCACGCCGAGCAGCGGCAGCAACACGGCGACGATCAACACCCAGGCCAGCCGCCAATTCACCGTCCAGCAAACGGTCGATGGCACGTATGCCGGTGTGATTGCGGGCAGCGGCAGCCTGACGCTGGGCAGCCTCAGCACCCACACCCTGACGCTGACGGGCACGAACACCTACACCGGCACCACGACGGTGAGTGCAGGCCTTCTTCAGGTCGGTCGCGCCGGCACCGGCACCACCGGCACCGGGGCCGTCACCCTGCAATCGGGCGCCACCCTACTAGGCACCGGGATCGTCCGCGGCTCCAGCTTCACGGCGGACAGCGGCTCCACGCTGCAGGTGGGCGACAGCACCTCAGCCGGCAGTTTCGGCACGCTGAACTTCACCCCGGCGAGTGCCTCCGGCAGCACCAGCAGCCTGCAGGGCAGCCTCATCATGGGCCTCTCGGGAGCCACACTCACGGACGCCACCTATGGCGGCAACGCGCTCGGTTCCGCGGGTTACAATGCCTGGCTGGACGGGGTCACGGGCGTGGGGGCCCACGACCGGCTTGCCTTCAACAATCCCGTTGCCGGCACGGGCTACAGCCTCAACTTCCTCACCCTCACCGGCAGCCTGCAGGTTGTCGGCAGTGATTTCACACCGGCCGACGGCCAAGTCTTCAACTTGCTGGACTGGAGCAACCTGGTGAATCCCAACTTCTCCGGCTTCTCCTTCAGCGGCGGCTACCTGCGAGGCGATGGCGACGAAGGCGCCGACCTCGACCTGCCGGACATCAGCAGCTCGGGGTTACTCTGGGACTTCAGCCGCTTCACCACCTCCGGCAACATCGCCATCATCGCCGTTCCGGAACCCAGCCGTGCACTGCTGCTCTTGGGCGGGCTGCTGGGCTGGTTCCTGCGCCGCAGGCGGTGATAAGCCCCGACACCCCCAGCGCGCTTTCCTTGCTCCCATCCAAATCCGCCCAGCCAGTGGTGCACCGCAGATCGGTTAGACGCAGAAAGAACTCACGCCAAGACGCGAAGAGAGAACAAGGCACAAGCCTTCTTTCCGCCTTGGCGGCTTTGCGTGAAACCTTCGATCGGCCTGCCGCTCTTCGAACCACGGCGCTCTGAGACAGAGCGCCCTACCCTGCCCTCTCGGGCATTTCAGATCTCGAATCAGATTCCAGATGCCGCCTGCCTTTGCGATCCTTGTGTTCCCTTGCGGCTAAAATCGTTCCGCCTCCCTGTGCCCCTCGGTGTCTCTGTGGGATCATTCAAACCTGAGGAAGATCCAACAAGAAAGTCCCAATGCCGAAGGTTCCGAACCTGAGCATTCAACCTTCATTGTTCGACATTCGATCTTTTCTTTTTCGGATCATTCCTGGCCATAGCGCGACGGCTGCCAGCCCTTCGGCAGCTTGCCCTGGGGTTTGACGCCGAGGGATCCGGCCGGAATTGGATGATCCTCCAGCTTTTGCAGAGGCAGGTCGTCGGGCAGGTGGCGGATGCGGAAGTCCTTGAACTGGATCTTCATCGCCGGGCCAACGTGGACCTGGACGCCAAGCACACCGTCGAGCGAGCGGCCCTTTTCATCGAAGTCGAGCAGGTCGGCGGTCGGATGACCGTCGATCCAGTGCTGGTGATGGTTGCCACGCACAAGCACGCGGTACTCATGCCATTCGTCGGGAGCAAAGGACTTGACCTCCAGGCGACCGACGATCCAGGACCGGCCCTCGGGATCAATGGTGACCTTTTCGCCGGTGTGCGCGAGGATGCGGCGACCACGCTCCTCGTAGAGCATGCCGTTGTAGTCCGGGTTATTGGCGACAATGTCGCACTGGTAACCGCTGACGATGTCGAGGCCGAGCTCGGGCAGCAGGTTGCCACGATACTGCAGGCCGCTGTTGCCGCCGGCGGTCACCTTGACCTGCACGCGCAGGTCGAAGTTGCGGATCGTCGAACCGGTCCAGGTGAGAAAGCGGTTCATCTTCAGGCTGCCATCGGTCTTGCCGGTGATGGCGCCATCCTCGACCGACCAGAATTGGGGGTCCCCATCCCAGCCATTGAGGTTGCGGCCGTTGAAGAGCTTCACAAAACCGTCGGGACCGGGTTTGACGGTGACAGCGGCAGAGGCGACCGGATGCGGGTCGCTCGACCTCAGGAACTCACCCTTCCTCGGCGGCAGTGGCCCGCCGTACTGGGCGATCAGGGCGTCTGTGCGGGCGCGCAACTGCTGCAAGGTGGCGGCGTGGGCGGGATCGTGGGCGAGGTTCTTCAGCTCATCGGGATCGTCCTGCAGGTCGTGCAGGAACTCATGGCCGTGATCGAAGTAGCGGGCGTACTTGTAGCGCTCGGTGCGCACGCCCTCGTGGGGCGGGATGCGATTGCGCACGGCGTAGTGCTCGTGAAAACTCTCGGTGCGCCAGTCGGCCGGGCGGCTGCCTTCAACGACCGGCTTGAGGCTGCGTCCCTGATACGCTGCAGGCACGGGCACGCCGGCCCAGTCGAGAAAGCTGGCCGGCAGGTCGAGGTTGAGGGCGACCACCTCGCTCACCTGCCCGCGCTGGGCCTTGGCGACCCGTGGATCGGCGACAATGAGGGGCACGCGCAAGGACTCCTCGAAGTGCGACCACTTGCCGGCGAGGCCGCGGTTGGCCATGTGGAAACCGTTGTCGGCGGAATAAACGAGGATGGTGTTGTCGGCCAGGCCGGCTTCCTTCAGAGCTTTCATGAAGCGACCGATGGCATGGTCGATGCCGCTGACCATGCGCAGGTAGGCGCGCATGTTGGTCTGGTATTTCTCCGGGGTGTTCCATCGCCAGAAGTAGCGCTCGCGGGTGATGCTGGTTTTGAAGAAGTCCGGCAGGGCTTCAAAGATCGCCGGATCATCGAGCCGAGGGCGGTACATCTCCTGATCGGCATACAGGCCGTTGGCGGATTCCGGCCAGGCAAAGTGCGCCCCAGGCCGGCGGTCGCTGTCCTCGGCATGGCAGGCATTGAACCAGAGGTTGAGGGCGAAGGGCTTGTCCCTCGGCTGGTTCTTCAGGAACTCGATGCCGCGATCGACAATGAGGTCAGTCTCGTGGCGCAGCGTGCCGCCGGGCAGTTTCTTGAAGTAGGGATTGCGGCCGATGTCCTCGAAGACATCGAAGTGATCCTGCGGCTTGTTGCCGGCAGGCAGTTTCGTGTGCCACTTGCCGTAGTGCCCGGTGCGGTAGCCGGCCTGGCGCAGCAGGTCGGTGTACAGCGTGCGCGCCGCTTCCGGGCTGGGCTGCTCGGGGTTCTCCGGGGTGCCGAAACTGCGACCGGTGAGACCGGTCAGGATGCTGGTACGACTGACCCAGCAGATCGGCTGGCTGACAAAGGCCTTTTGAAAGCGCGTGCCGCGTGCCGCCAGGGCGTCGAGGTTGGGGGTCTGCGCCTGCGGATGCCCGTAGCAGCCGAGCGAGCTGGCGGTCTGGTCGTCGGCAAAGAGAAAGACGATGTTGGGTCGCTCGGCAGCGAGCGCCGCCCCGCCCAGCAGGGCGAACAGCGCGGAAAGGAAAAACGGCTTCATGGTGGAAGCATGGGAACGCCTGTTGGCAACGAATCCTGCCGGCAAAGAGTGTGTCGCATCCGGCAACGTGGTACTTTCACGGAAGCACGGGGCAGCGACCCAAGGCATGCACGCGGTCCTTGCCCGCGTCCACTGGCGGCCCGCACTCAGCCGGCCGGCGGGGTGTAGGTGAAGCGATAAAACCGGCGTTCGCCGCCCGTGGCAACCTCGTGGACCAGCAGACCCTCGCCATCGGCAACCAGGCTGACCGCCGGCGCCCAGTTCGCCAGATCAGCGGACTGTTCGAGGCCGTAGCTCAGCCCGGGCACGCCGCTGCTGGTCAGGCGCAGCAGACCGGCCGCCGGCCGCTCGACCGCGACCTCCGACAGCACGATCAGGCTGAGCCTGCCCTCGGCATCGAAGGGGTCCGACCATTTCGGGTCGGTGTACAGGGCGCTGCCGGCCAGGGTGCGCAGGAAGGCGACCAGGTTCGCGCGCTGAGGTGCGCTCAGATTCAGCGGCGGCCGACGCAGGCGCGGGTCGAGGTTGGTGTTGTCGGGCGGTGCCAGGTAGTGGGCAATGACCGCGGCCAGATCCGGCAAACTGCCGTCGTGCATGAAGGGCCCGTTGGGCACGCCGTCGGGGTTGGCGGGATCGGGCCGGGTCAGGTCGCGCAGTGAGGGGGAGCGTGTGTTGGTCAAATCCGTGCCGCCGGCGATGACCGCGACGACTCCGTTGTTGAGGCTGTTCGGATCGATGTCGAACTCCGGCGGTCGATGGCAGCCCGCGCAACCGGCACCGCCCTGGTTGGGTGGCGTCGCGAACAGGGTCTTGCCGTTGTTCTCCTGGGGGGTGAAGTTGGGAAAGGGATCCGTGTTGTTGGCCACCTGGGCGCGGCCGGCATCGTACTTCAAGTCGAACGACTGGATGCTGCGCACGAACTGCGCGAGCGCCCGGCGGATGCGTGTCTCGTCGATCGTCGCCGAGCCGAAGGCGAAGTCAAAAAGCACGCGGTATTCCTCGATCGCCGACAACCGCGCCACCAGATCGGCAAAGGCCGGATCGCCCTCGGTGCCGCTGAAGCCCATCTCGACATGGTCCTGAATCGGCTGGGTGGTTTGCAGTTCGAGCGAGGCCGCGCGTTCGTCCCAGAAGAAGCGGCGCTCGACCGAGAAGCGGCTGTTGACCAGGCGCATCGAATGCCTCCCGGTCTGGCCGGCCACGCCGGTGCTGGCCACGGCGCCATCCCCAAAGGCGTGCGCCTGCTGATGGCAGGAGGCACAGGAAATCGTCGCATTGCGCGAGAGCCGCTTGTCGTAAAACAACACCCGACCCAGCGTCGCCCCGGCATCGGTGATGGGGTTCGGATTCGGTCCGCCGGGCGTATTGTCGCGCAGGATGTAGGCTGGCACCGGCTGGTTCGCGTAGTTGTTCAGCCGTGTCAAATCCAGCACCCCCTGCTGTCCGAGCAGGGCGCGGGTCGTGAGCAGGAGAAGGCTGCACCAGAGCGGGAGTTTCATGGCGGGAATCTGGCCGCTGCCACCTTGAGCGGGGATGAAGACGAGGCGGAATCCTTCCATCGGGCACGGCCATCGGCTTCAAAGCCTCCCCGGACTCGACAAAACGCAACTTGCTTGCCTTTTTTACTTGCCCTCTTCATGCAACTATGTTGTCATAGCGAACCCTTCACCTCCCATGCGCTTCCTTCCCGCCCTGCTTCTCTCCCTTGCCCCGCTCACGGCGCCCTTGGTCGCCCAGGACCAGTTCCGCAGCCTGCGCGAGGGTCGCTACGCCTATGCGCCCTTCACCGCCCTGTCCTCGCCGGTCGTGCTGCCGATGGACGGCAAGGTGGAGCAGGCTGACTGGCTGACTGGACTCGATGTCAGCTTGGCCGACATGATCTTCCCGCACGTCCACATGGACACCGCCTACGGCACGGCCTCGATCCCGCAGGACGAACTGGCCGCCGGTCACCACGACCCGATTCGCCGCGACAAGCTCACCGTGCAAAACCTCGAGTTCTCGCTCTCCGGTCGCCTCAACGAATACAACGAGTTTTTCGTCACCTATGCCGGACCGTTTGGCGAGGGCGACGTCTACGACGGCATCTTCGAGGAGTGGTTCTGGAAGCTGAAGAACCTGCCAGGCGGCTTTGAGCTGCGCGGTGGCCGGGTGTACAATCGCTTTGGTATCCAGAACACCTACCACGTCCATGGTTTCGACTGGGTCGATCAATACCTGGTCAACACCCGCATGTTTGGTGATGACTCGCTGACCACCATCGGCGCCGAGATCACCTGGCTGGCACCCCTGCCCTGGACCTCGCAGTTCGACGTCGCCATCGGCGTCGCACCCGGTCACGATGAGCATGACCACGGCGCCTTTGGCGGCCGCTTCAATCCCGACGAGTCACACTTTGCCGAGGACGAAACCGTGGTCGTTGCCAACTGGACGAACGTCTGGAACCTGAACGATTTTCACCAGTTCCGTGGCGGCTTCTCGGGCGCCTGGGGCCAGAATCACTCGGGCTTCGACACCAGCGTCTACGGCGCGCACTTCGAGTATCAGTGGCGCCAGAATGGCTTTGATCCCGGTGGCCGCTACTTCCGCGTTCGCTCCGAGGCGATGGTCAGCGATTTCCAGGTCGAGGACGAGTTTGGCCTCACCGATCACCCGGCCTCCCAGCGCGATTTCGGCGCCTATCTGAGCCTGCTCTATGGCTTTGCCGAGGACTTTGAACTGGGTCTGCGCGGTGACTTTGTTTCCGGCAACTGGGAGACCGAGCAGGACACGCGTTTCCGCGTCAGCCCAGGCGTCACGTGGTATGCCAACGCCGCCCGCACCCTGCGTCTGCGCCTGCAATACAACTGCGACCGCTCGAACCAGCGTGGCACCGACCACTCGGTGTGGGCCCAGTGCAGCATCACCTGGGGTGGCCCCGAAGTGCGCTAAGGCGTGCAAAGGATCGTCAGCACCGCACCGTTCTCCTCTGCATCCCAACATGAAAGCCCTGATCTGTCTGCTCGCCCTTGCCACTCTCAGCCTGCCCGCCCAGGCGGCCCTCAAGGTGGCTTCCCTGCATCCCCTGCTTGCCGATCTGGCACGCCAGGTCGGCGGCGAGCGCATCGAGCTGGTGGAAATCCTCAAGCCGGGCTCGGATGTCCACCACTTCGAGCCTGGGGCCCGGGAAATCGCAGCCATGCGCGGCGCCCGCCTCATCTTGGCCAGCGGCAAGCACCTGGAGTCCTACCTCGACAAGCTGCGCGACAGTGTCGGTGCCGGCGTTCAAGTCGTCGAAGTTGGGCGCACCATTCCCTCGCTCAAGCTCGATCCCGCGCAGGAGATTTTCCTGTGCTGTCCGCATCATGCCCACAGCAGCATCGATCCGCACTGGTGGCACAGCGCCGAGAACATGCGCCGGGCGGCGCGCGTGCTCGCCGAGGTCTTTGCCGAGGCCGATCCCGCCAACGAGGACGCCTACGCAGCCGCGGCCAAGGCCGCCGGCGAGCGCTTCATGCAGTTGAAGAAGTGGGCACAGAACGAGATCTCTGCCATTCCCCGCCGCGACCGCAAGCTGGTCACCGCCCATGCCGCCTTCGGCTACTTTTGCAAGGAGTTCGGCTTCAAAAGCCTGCCCGTGCTTGGCATCGGCCGCAGCGACGACATCTCGGCGCAGTACATCGCCCAAGCCATCCAGCTCATCCGCGACAACCAAATCCGCGCCGTCTTCCCCGAAGACCAGGCCAACCCCAAGGTGCTCGCCGAGATCGTCCGCAGCACCGGTGCCAAGACTGGCCAACCGTTGATTGCCGACGGCACGGCCACCGAGGCGCACACCTTCGAGACCATGCTGGCGCACAACGTCCGTGCCATCGTCGCGGCCCTGAAACCCTGAATGCCCTCCGGCTTGACGCCAGAGGCTTCCGCCCCGACATCTCGCCTGCTGTGCGCGGCTCCCCTCCCATCCAGCTTTTCCTTCTGGCACTTGCCTTTGTGCTGCTAGCCTTCCCGCTGGCGCGGCTGACCGGCAACGGCGCCGTGACTGCGCGCGAGGCGACGCCGGCGGCTGAGGTTCAGGAAGTGCCCGTGTGGATCCGCCTGCGCTTTGCCCATGCCCCACGCCAGGTCAGCCTTATCCAGGACGAGCGCGACCTGCTGGCCGGTGCCGACCTGTCGGCTTCGCCGGTCGAGGTCGAGACCCGCCTGCGCCTGGGGGCCGACGGTGAGGAACTGCGCCTGGAGGCCGCCTGGCCGGAGGGCACGCCCGACACCGCCCTCAGTGTCGAAATCGAGCCTGAGGGCCACGAAACGCGTGAGCTGACCCGCTGGTCGGACGGCCCGGAACTCAACGACCTGCTGCTCTTCCAATGGTGAAGCCCGAGGAACATGTCTGCTGGGGCGCCGGCCACGCCCACCCGCACCACCACCGACTCGAAGTCCGCAACCTCGGGGTCAGCTACCAGCGCGTGCTTGCCCTGGAGGGCATCAGCTTCGCCAGCGAATGCGGACGCAGCATCGCGCTGATTGGCCCAAACGGTGCCGGCAAGAGCACCCTGCTCAAGGCCCTCGCCGGCCTGCTGCGCGCCGACAGCGGCAGCGTGCTCTGGCGCGGCCAACCGCTCACCCGCAGCAGCCACGAGATCGCCTACCTGCCCCAGCGCGGCGAGGTCGACTGGAACTTCCCCATCACCGTGCGCGGCCTGGTCGAGATGGGTCGCTACCCCAACCTCGGCTGGTGGCGCCCCTACTCGCGCCACGACGGCGACATCGTCCAGCGCGCCCTGCGCGCGATGGACCTGCTCGACCTCGAGGACCGGCAGATCAGCGCCCTCTCCGGCGGCCAGCAGCAGCGCGCCTTCATCGCCCGCGCCCTCGCCCAGGAAGCCCATGTACTGCTGCTTGATGAACCCTTCACCGGCCTCGACAAGCCCGCCCAGGAAAACCTGTCGCGCCTGTTCCGCGAATTGACGGCCGAGGGCCGGTTGCTCATCGCCAGCCACCACGACCTGCAGACCGTCGGAGCCATTTTCGACGACGTACTGCTGATCAAACGCCGGCAGATCGCCTTTGGCCCGGTCGCTGAAGCCTTCACCGCGGAGCGGATCGCCCTCGCCTACGAGACACAGGGCTGAAGTTCAGCCCTTGCCAAGTCGCGCTCCAAGCGGCGCCCAAAGGCCGCCCGCGCCGCCACCGCCCTGCTTCGGAACTCGCCCCGTGTCACGCCGAGTGCACGCAGGCAGCGACGATGATCCCAGGCCACCGCCGCCGCGGTGAACGCATGCACCGCGGCAAACTGCCAAGCCCAGAGCCGCTGCGCCATTGGCATCAGGCGGGCCAGCCGCGTGGCCAGGAATTCACGCTGGAAGGCCAGATGCTGCACCTCGTCGCGCAGGATTTTGCCGGCAACCGCGCGCACGGCGGGATCCGTGCAGCGCAGGAATAGCGTGCCGTAGTAGACCTCGGCGACCAGTTCCGCGGTGAGCAGCATTTGGATGGCGAACTCCAGTCCGGCCAGGCTGCGCAAGCGCCGGAACAGGCCGTTGCTCCACTGCTTCTGCCGCAGGCAACCGCCAAGATGGAGCACCAGGCGCGCGAGCAGGCGGGCGTGCGACTGTTCCTCGGCGATGAAGCGGTCGACCGCGTGCGGATAACCGGCCCAGCCGGCCTCGCGGGCCAGGCCGGCGGCATAGCGACGCAGGCGCGTGCCGCCACCCGTTTCCCCAAGCTGGAAAACGGCCAGCGACTCGGCCAACGGCCGGCGCACCGCCTCAGGCAGAGGCGACGCCGCCTCCGGCAAGGGCAGGGCATCATTGAGTGGCGTGTTCTGTTCGAAATGCTGGATCCAGTGGCGGGTGTTCATGAGGTTCGCGGTTCAGGGGTGCCGGTTCAGGCAAAGGTCTTCAGTCGCTCCACCACCGCGGCGACGGTTTCATCGAGGGTGGAGGTGCCGGCGGTGACACCGACCTCGCGCAGGCCGGCGAAGGCTTCCGGTTGCAGTTCGGCGGCGGTCTCGATGGCGAAGACCCGCAGGCCAAGCGCACGCGCCTTGTCGGCCAGTTGGCGCGTGTTGTTGCTGTTGCGGCCACCCACCACCACAACCGCCTGACACTGGGCCGCCAGCTCCTCGAGCGCGGCCTGGCGCTGCTTGGTCGGTCGACAGACGGTGTCCATGAAGCGCACCTCCGCCTGCGGCCGCGCCCGCTTGAGGGCATCGAGCAGGGCGAGCACACGTTCGAGCGGCTGGGTCGTCTGCGCCACCACACCGAAACGGGCGATCCCAGCCGGCAGGCCTGCCAGATCGGCCAACGAGTCGATCACACAGGCCCCGGCATGATCGCCGATCAAACCACGCACCTCGGCGTGACCGGGCTGGCCAATGACCACCGGATGACAGCCTTCGGCGACCAGCAGAGCCAGGGCCTCATGGGCCTTGCGCACCAGCGGACAGGTGGTGTCGGTGAGCGCATGCCCCGCCGCCTGCCAGCGCTCGCGCTCGGCGTCCGCGACGCCGTGGGCGGTGATGACCACGCGATGAGTGGTCGCCGGGGCATCAAGCCGGCCGGGACGCACGCCGGCGGCGGCGAGGTGACGGTCGACGACCGGATTGTGGACGAGCTGGCCGAGCACGGTGACGGGTTCACGGGCGGCGGCGGCGTGGGTGGCGCGCAGGGCGTCGCGGACGCCGAAGCACATGCCGTAATGACGGGCGAGATGCAGGTTCATGAGGTGGGTGTTGGTGGTGTTTGGGTTTAACTTTGTGCTGCAAAGTTAAAGGGTGAAAAAACCTTCTCAGGGTCGCGACGAACGAACGATCTGTTCAAGCAGGTCGAGGTAGCCGGTGAAGGCGCGCCGACCCGCGGCACTCAGCCGGTAGCTGGTGCGCGGCCGACTGCCGCTTTCATCGCGGTGTTCGAGCACGTAACCCGCGGCGGCCAGCGTGCGCAGGTGCGTGATCAGGTTGCCGTCGCTCATGCCGAGCTCGGCCTTGAGATCCTGGAAGGCCCAGTCGCCGCGACCGGCCAGCAGGGTCATGATCGACAGCCGGCCCTTCTCGTGGATCGTCTTGTCGAGCTGGCTGAAATCAATCATGGGCGTCCGGATCGGTGGGGCGACGAAGAAAAACGGCGACCGCGTAGGTGATGTGCAGAAGCCCGAAGGTCAGGCCGAGGACGACGGCCGCCGGCGCCTCGTCGGAGGGCAGCAGGCGCACCTGTTCGTTGCCTGCCCAAGCCAGGAACAGGGCCAGGCCGACGACGACAAAGCCCCAGCCCAGACGCACCAGCGAGCGCGGCGAAAAGCTGGCGGTGGCCAGCAGGGCCAGGCCATGGCAGAGCACCCAGACCAGGGCGCCGAGTGTCAGGTTATGAAAGCGCAGCATCAGGCCGAGCCCCAGCACTCCGCCGACCAGCAGGGGCGGACACAGGGCGCGCAGGGCGGCGCGCATGCCGGGCGAAACGAAGGGGCGGCCGCGAAGCCGCGCCTCGCGCCAGAGCAGCAGCGTGTTGAAGCTCGAAACGAGGACCAGCAGGAGCAACCAGGGCAAGGCAAAGGCGAGCGGACTGGTGACTTCGCGCAGGACGAGCCCGGCACGCAGCTGCCAGAGCGAAAGCCCAAGGGCAAAGCCGCCGCCCATGAGGGCGGCGGGCGCCGAGATGGCGCGGTAGACGTGGGCCTGCTCCATCAGTGAACGGATGACACGCAGATGCTCAAGGGCGTCGGCTTGGTGGCTCATGAATTCACTTTGCGACAAAAAGTAAAAGCCCGCAAGAGAACTTTGCGATACAAAGTCAAAATTCTTCCCGGCCGGCAAAGGCGGGTTCCAGACGCACCCCGGCGGCGTGTTCGAAGGTGTGACCCATGGCGAGCAGGCGCGCCTCCGACCAAGCCTCGCCAAAAAACGACAGCCCGATCGGCAGTCCCTCGACGGCACCCATGGGCACGGTCAGATGCGGCCAGCCGGCGACGGCAGCCGGGGTGGAGGCGGTGCGCCCCCCGTGATCGCCGCCAGCGAGGCGAATCAGGGGCGCCGGATCATTGGTGGCACAGACAAGGGCGTCGAGCTGATGCGCCTGCAAGGCGGCACCGATGCCCTGCGGGCCGGCCAGATCACGGGCCCGTCGCCGCGCCTCCCCGGCCTCACTCTCCCGGCCGGCTCTTGTCTCCGCCTCCTCGAGGAACTCCTGGCCAAAATGCGGCAACTCCCGGTCGGCATGGGCGGCATTGAAGGCGATCAATTCCGCCAGCGAGCGCACGCGACCGCCCCGTGCTTCCAGGTAGGCATTCAAATCTTGGCGAAACTCGGTGAGCAGCGCCAGCCAGGCCAGGCCCGAGGCCTCACGCTGATGGGGGATTTCGACGTTGTCGACCAGCACGGCGCCCGCCTCCCGCAACACCGCCAAGGCGTGCTCGAACACGGCCAATACGCGCGGCTCGCGGCCGCAGAGCGAACGCACGATGCCGAGCCGCACCCCGCGCAGGCCTCCGGCCCCGAAGCCGGCGCAGTAATCGACCGAGCGCCGGCGATCGGCCTCGGTCGTGAACGGATCACGCGGATCGCTGCCGGCCAGAACATTCAGCAGCAGCGCGGCATCGCGCACCGTGCGGGTCATCGGACCGGCCGTATCCTGCCAGCGGCTGAGCGGGATGATGCCGGCGCGGCTGACCAGACCGACGGTGGGTTTCAAGCCGACAATGCCGCAGCAGGCGGCCGGGCTGACGATCGAGCCGTTGGTTTCCGTGCCAAGCGCGGCCGGCACCAGTCCGGCGGCCACTGCCGCCGCCGAACCCGAGCTGGAACCGCTGGCGCTGCGGCGCAGATCGTGCGGATTGCGAGTCAGACCGCCGCGTGCGCTCCAGCCGCTGGTGGAACGGGGCGAGCGCAGGTTGGCCCACTCACTGAGGTTGGTCTTGCCCAGCAGAACCGCTCCCGCCGTGCGCAGACGGGCCGCCACGCCGGCATCACACTCGGGCACAGGGGCGTCGAGCAGGGCCAGCGAGCCGGCCGTCGTGCGCATGCGGTCGGCGGTGTCGATGTTGTCCTTGAGCAGGACCGGCAACCCCTGCAGCGAACCGCGCACGGCGGCGACATCGAGGGCGCCAGCCAGGACTTCCGCCTCGGGGTTCAGTTCCACCACCGCCCGCAGTGACGGAACCCTCCGCTCACAGGCGGCGATGCGGGCCAGGGCATCGGCCACCAACTCGCCAGCGCGCCAGCCGCCTTCCAACATCGCGGCCACGTCGAGCCCGGTCTGCGGGATCCGCCGGCAACCGGCCAGCGGCGCCAGCAGGGCTGCGGAACTGAAAGCGAGCAGGTCGCGCCGTTTCATGGTGTCGGCAGGCCGCTGATCTTGCAGCCCTGCGCCGGCGGCTGAGGCTCCGGCACCGGCCGACCCGCCAGAACCGCCTCAAGCGCGTTGCGCAGGTCCTGCGTCGTCGCGGCGCGCTGGCGCTTGGTCGGCCCCAGGTAGAGATCGTTGATGCGGCCGCGATAGCGCACCTCGCCGCCGACCAGCACCACCGCCTCGGGCGTCACGCGCGCCCCGGTGCGGACGGCCAGCTTTTGCTCGCGGTCGAGCAGCACCGGCAGCTTCACCTGGAAGAGATCGGCATGCTGCAGGGCAATCTCGGGTGTGACGGCGGGATCGGAGTGGATCAGGTAGAAGCGCGCCTGCCCGGCATGGTTCTCGGCGATGGCCAGAATCTCGGGCATGAAGGAGCGCACCGTCGGACAAAACGGCGAGACAAAGAACAGCACGGTCGGGCGCGCCTCGGCCGCCAGCGGCGAATGCAGCTTCGAATCCAGGTCGGGCAGTTGCAGCTCTTCGGCACAGGCGCAGCCGGCGACGAACAGGCAGAGGCGGAAAAGATGGGCGATCATGCGCATCCGGCAGCTTCGGCCGAGCCCGCCGGCTTGCAACGGCGGGCTTGCCGGGCCCCGTCAAAAAAGCCGGTTGCAAAGAAGACTGAAGCCGTGCGTTTAGCGGCCATGCACCGACTGCATTGCCTCCTGCTGTCCGCCGTCTGCGCCCTTGGCGCAGTCCTGCCCGCCGCCGCCGCACCGCGGCCCAACGTGCTCTTCATCCTGACCGATGACCAGCGCTGGGACGCCCTGGGTCTCGGCGGCAGCCGGCACCTGCAAACGCCGAACATCGACCGCCTCGGTCGCGAGGGCGTGCATTTCCGCAACGCCTTCTGCACGACCTCGCTGTGCTCGCCGAGCCGCGCCAGCATCCTCAGCGGCCTGTACGCCCACAAGCACGGCGTCGTGGACAACTTCACCGAATATCCCGAGGGCTTCAAAAGCTTCCCGATGGTCCTGCAGGAGCAGGGCTACGACACCGCCTACATCGGCAAGTGGCACATGGGCGAAAACAACGACGAACCGCGCCCCGGCTTCAACTGGTTCGTCACCCACAAGGGCCAGGGCAGCTACTTCGACACCGAGTTCAACCTCAACGGCACGAAGCGTGAGGTGATCAAGGGCTACTACACCCACGTGGTCACCGACCTGGCCGAGCAGTGGCTGGGCCGCGAGCGCGGCGACAAGCCCTGGTGTCTGTTCATCGGTCACAAGGCACCGCACAGCTTCTACCACCCTGAGCCCAAGTATGAAAAAAGCTTCGAAGGGGTGCGCATCCCCTACCCCGAGTCGGCCTTCCGGCTCGACGACAAGCCAAAGTGGATCAGCGACCGCCTGCGCACCTGGCACGGCATCTACGGACCGCTGTTCGACTGGCGCAAGCAGTTCCCCGATGAGCGCCCGGAGGCCGTCAAGGATTTCGAGGCGATGACCCGCGCCTACTGGAGCACCCTGCTCTCGGTCGACGACAGCGTCGGCCGGCTCTACGAGCGCCTCAAGCAGCGCGGAGAACTCGACAACACCCTCATTGTGTACATGGCCGACAACGGCATCCTCAACGGCGAACACGGCATGGTCGACAAGCGAACCATGCACGAGCCGAGCATCCGCATCCCCCTGATCGTGCGCTACCCGGGATTGAGCCCGGTCGATCAACCGAAGGTGGTCGAGCAGCAGGTGCTCACCCTCGACATCGCCCCGAGCCTGCTTGAGCTCTGCCAGGCGCCCGCGCTCCAGGACATCCATGGCCGGTCCTGGGTCAAGTTGGTCCAGTCAGGCGATCCCGACTGGCGCAAGAGCTGGTTCTACCACTACAACTACGAAAAGCAGTTCCCTTACACCCCCAATGTCCGCGGCGTGCGCACCGAGTCCTGGAAATACATTCACTATCCGCATGGCGACAACCAACCCGACCGTCATCAGGCCGAGTTGTACAACATCGAGTTCGACCCCGAGGAACGTCACAACCTGATCGCCAATCCCAGGTATGCCGGCGTGATCGCCGAACTGAAGGCCGAACTCGCCCGTCTGATGGCAGCGGCCGGCCTGCCTGAGGGAGCCGACCGCATGCCCCTCGACGAGGGCATTAAATCAGAGCTGCCCGACCAGAAAATCCGTTAAGCCAGGACGTCTCCCCCTTGTGGCAGCGGGCCAGGAGAAAGGCAGTGACAAGATTCGGGTTCCGATGTATTCTTAAGTTCACGCCCAGATGACGACGTCTCCCTGCCGCCCCCCATCCCCGTCCGTGCCTGCCTGCAGGATTCTCGCCACCTGCAGCGCCACCGCCACGGAAGCCCGGCTGCGCGGGCTGGTGGACCGCCTGCCCACACTCAGCCTGCAATTCAGCAGGCCGGAAGCCGATGCAGGTGAATTCGAACGCCTGCTCAAGGAGGCCGTGTTCGGCCTGCTGGTCGCCGAAGCGCCTTCGGCTCACGTCGCCATCGGCGCCCTGACTTCCGCGCTTGCGGAGACCGCCGGCCCCGACTTGCAGGTTCTGCTGCTTGTTGAACAGGCGGCGGATCTACCGGTTTGGCGCGAGCGCCTCGACTTTCTCGGCAACCGCCTGCTCGTGCTGCTCCAACCCGTGCACGAGCTTGAACTTCTGCAACTGCTGCCCCTGCTTGCCTGCAAACGTCAGCAGGAGCAGGCGGCGGCCCTGGTGGCGGGCGGGCCGCCTCCGGCGGAGTCCCCCGCCGACACGGCCCCGGGCAAGGATCTGATTCTGGTGGTCGACGACGACGAGACGATTTCCCAGATCATGACCCAGGTGCTGGTGGCTCATCACCACGCCGCGGTCACCGCCCCCAACGCGGACGAAGCCTGGCGACTCTGGCGCCGCCACCGGGAACGCATTCGCCTGGTGATCACGGACATCAACATGCCTGGCGGCGCCAACGGCGTCGAACTGGCCCGGGCCATTCACCAGGATGAGCCCGCGCTGCCCGTCATCTACACCAGTGGCCAGCGCGCCACCAGCATTCACTCCGCCCTCAAGGCGGGCGTCAATTACCTCCCCAAACCCTTTGGCATGAACGACCTGCTGCGCGTTGTTCAGCTCAACCTCGAGGCGTGCCCTCCTCCGCAATGAGCCTTGTCGCCGCAGACCGCCCTCGCGCAACACGCGCGCCCCTCGACGAAACCGCGCGCCTGGCCGCGCTGCGTTCGTACGAGGTGCTCGACTCCCTGCCTGAACGCGCCTTTGACGAGATCACACACCTCGTCGCCAACCTCTGCGGCACTCCCATTGCCGTTCTCACCCTGGTCGACGAAACACGCCAGTGGTTCAAGTCCGTGCACGGACTCGCGGTGCGTGAAACGCCACGCGATATCGCCTTCTGCGACCATGCCATCCGCGGCGAGGACCTGTTTGTGGTCGAAGATGCCGATCAGGATCCGCTGTTTCGCAACAATCCCCTGGTGGTCAACGATCCTCACATCCGGTTTTATGCCGGCATGCCGCTGATCAACGCCGATGGTGCCGCCCTCGGCTCCCTCGCGGTCATTGATCGTCGGCCGCGGCGCCTGAGCGAGGCCCAATGTCAGGCCCTGCAACTGCTGGCCGCGCAAGCGCTCGACCAGTTGGAACTGAGGCTCAGTCGCCTGCATCTGGAACGGTCCCTGTCCGAACAGAAGCGGCTGCATGGTGAACTTCAGCGCCAGGCCAGGCACCTGAGTGACGCCCAGCGCATTGCCCGGCTGGGCAGCTGGGAGGCGAGCCTGAAAAGTGGGCGGTTGACCTGGACCGAGGAAGTCTTCCACATCACCGGTGTGGCCAGGCAGGACTTTGGGGGCAGTGTCGACTGGTTCTATCACCAGGTGATCCATCCCGAGGACCGCGAACGACTGGTGCGCCTGCGCGACCTCGCCCTGCGTGGCGAAGCCCGCTACGACATCACCCACCGGATCCGGCGTCCGAACGGTGAAATCCGCCACGTTCATGAACGAGCGGAACTGCTGCGCGATGCCGAGGGCTCGCCCGCCGTCCTCTCCGGCACGATCCAGGACGTCACGGAACAGATCGAAACCCGCCTGGAACTGCAGCAGAGCGAGGAGCGCTTCCGCACGGTCGCACGCGCCACCACCGACGTCATCTGGGACTGGGATCCGGCCAGCAGCAACCTTTGGTGGAGCGAGGGCTTGAAGACGGTTTTCGGCCATGCGTCGGCTGCCATGGCCAGCTTGGCCTTCTGGCGCAGCCATGTGCATCCCGAGGATCGCGAGCGCGTGTCCACCAGCATCCGCCGCGCCCTCGATGGCGCCGGCGACCACTGGTCGGAGGAGTATCGTTTCCAGCGCGCCGATGGCAGCTCCGCCCATGTGCTCGACCAGGGCTACGTCCTGCGTGACGCCACGGGCAATCCAAGGCGCATGATTGGTGGCATGACCGACCTGAGCGAGCACAGGCGCATGGAGGACACTCTGCGCCAGAACGAGGAGCGCATCCGCGAACAGGCCTCGCTGCTCGACAAGGCGCATGACGCCATTCTGGTGCGCGACCTCGAGCATCGCATCACCTACTGGAACAAGAGCGCCGAGGAACTCTATGGCTGGAGCGCAGAGGAGGCGGTGGGCCGCACGATCTCCGAGTTGTTGTATCGCGATTCCACCGATTTCCTGGCAGCGACACGCACGACCCTGGAAACGGGCGAGTGGAAGGGTGAAATCCGCCAAGCCACGCGCAGCGGCGGCGAAGTGCTGGTCGAGGGTCGCTGGACGCTCGTGCGCGACGCCGAGGGACGGCCGAAGTCCATCCTGGCCATCAACTCCGACATCACCGAGAAGAAGCGACTGGAGGCCCAGTTCCTGCGTGTGCAGCGCATGGAGAGCATCGGCACGCTGGCCGGCGGCATCGCCCACGACCTCAACAACGTGCTGTCGCCCATCCTCATGGCGGTCGACCTGCTGCGCATGAAAACCACCGACCCCACCTCCCTCGGGGTGCTGGCAACGGTCGAGGCAAGCGCCCGGCGCGGCGCCGACATGGTGCGGCAGGTGCTCTCCTTCGCCCGTGGCATGGATGGCCAGCGCCTGCCGCTGCGGGCCAAGGACGTGCTGCGCGACATCGGCCACATCCTGCAGGAGACCTTTCCCAAGAACATCCGCTGCAGCACCCGCGCCGGCGCCGACCTGCCCCTGCTCTCCGGCGACGCCACCCAGCTGCACCAGGTGCTGCTGAACCTCTGCGTCAACGCCCGCGATGCCATGCCGCACGGTGGCAGCCTCGAAGTCCGGGCCGACGTGGCGGAGATCGACGAGCACTACGCCGCCATGAATCCCGGCGCCCAGCCCGGCACCCACGTCGTCTTCACGGTCACCGACAGCGGCCACGGCATTCCCGCCGAGATGCGCGACAAAATCTTTGATCCGTTCTTCACCACCAAGGAGCTCGGCCAGGGCACCGGCCTGGGCCTGTCGACCGTGCTCGCCATCGTCAAGAGTCACGGCGGCTTCATTCAGGTTCAGAGCACCCCCGGCGAGGGCACGGTGATGAAAGTCTACTTCCCGGCCGCCAGCCTTGAGCCCGACCCGAACGCGGCAGTGGCCACCGCCACGCCCGCCGGCAATGGCAGCGGCGAGTTGATCCTGCTGGTCGAGGACGAGCCAGCCGTGCGCAAGATCACCAGTCGCACCCTCGAGACGCGCGGCTACAACCTGCTGACCGCCGCTGACGGCGCCGAGGCGGTCGCGCTGTACGCCAAGCACCAGCGCAGCATCCACCTGGTGCTGACCGACATGATGATGCCGGTGATGGACGGCTCCGCCACGATCCAGGTGCTGAAGCGTGTCAACCCGCGGGTGCGCATCATTGCGGCGAGTGGCCTCAACGACGCCAGCACCCGGGACAAGGCCCTGCAGCTGGGCGCACGGCGCTTCCTGCCGAAGCCCTACAATGCCGACGCCATGCTGCGTGCCATCCGCGAAGTACTCAACGAAGCTTGAGCCGCCTCAGCCGGCACGCGCCGCCAGCACCCGCCGGAGGGCGGTGAAGAGCGCCGAGGCCGAAAAGGGTTTGGTCAGAAACTCGCCGGCGAGCGGCCGCATCTGCTGGCGGGTCTTCTCGTCAAAGGTCTGGCCGCTGACCAGGATAACACCTGCGCGCAATCCCAGGCGCGACACCGCATGCAGCAGCATGCGGCCGTCCATGTAGGGCATGACATAATCCACCAGCAGGGCATCAAGATCGCCCCCGCGTTCGGCGCAAATCGCCAGGGCGGCGGCACCGTCCTCCGCCTCCAGCACCTGGTAGCCGCCGTTCTCCAGGACAGTGCGGATGATCTTGCGGAAGCTCTCCTCATCATCGACAACCAAAACCACCTCGCCGCGTCCGCGGCCCGCCTCCGCGTCCTCACCCGCACCGCCTGCCTGCTCCTTGGCAGGCGCTTCGGGAACGGGCAGATAAACGCGCATCTGCGTGCCCTGCCCGCGCTGACTGCGCACCTGGATGAAGCCGCCGTGGCTTTTGATGATGCCGAGCACGGTGGACAGGCCCAGTCCCGTGCCTCGGCCAAGTTCCTTGGTGGTGAAGAAGGGGTCAAAAATTTGATCCAGATGCTCGCTGCTGATGCCACTGCCCGTGTCGGTGACAGTCATCAGGACATAGCGACCGGGCCGGGCGTCCGGCGTCATCGCCGCAAAGGCCTCATCCAGTTCCACATTCTCCACCGCCAGGTCGAGCGTCCCTCCGTCGGGCATGGCGTCACGCGCGTTCAGGCAGAGATTGAGCAGCACCTGATGAATCTGCGTCGAGTCCGCCGCCACCATCCAGGGCTGGACATCACCCGACGACTCGCGCACGAGGATGTTTTTGGGAAAGGTCGACTGAATGACGCGCCCCACCTCACGAACCAGATCGAGCACCTGGAGGGGCTCACGCCGGCCCTCGACTCCGCGACCGAAGGTCAGCAATTGACGGACGATGTCGGCGCCACGCCGGGCATTGTCCTCGATGAGCCGCATCAGTTCGGCGATGTCCGGATCCCCCGTCTTCAGGCGCACGAGTTCCGGCACCATGAGCATGGGCGAAAGAAGGTTGTTGAGGTCGTGCGCGATGCCGCCGGCCAAGCGGCCGACACTCTCCAGGCGCTGGGCGCGCAGGAACTGTGCTTCCAGCTTGCGCTTCTCCGTGGTGTCAATGCCGACACCGAGCACGCAGGGGCGCCCCTTGACCAGCAGCCGGTGGGAGTTGAAGAGGAAATGCAGTGTCTTGTCACCGGCGCCAATCAGGCGCGCCTCGAGCTGCGACTCGCCGCGCTCGAGCACCTCACGGATCGACGCTTCAACCTGGGGTCGATCCTCCCCGAACACAAAATCCAGCACATGCCGCCCCTCCATCTCCGCCTCGCCGCCCCCCAGGACCTCCAGCAGGCGCCGGTTCCAGCGCAGCATGCGCCCCTGCTCGTCAAACAGGAAGAAGAGACCCGGTAGGCTCTGGATCACCGCCTCGGAAAACTCCTTTTCAACGCGCACCTCCAACTCGGCGGCCCGGCTCTCGGTGATGTCCGTCCAGGTTCCAACCACCTCCACCGGCTGGCCGGCTTCGTCGCGGCGCAGCCGCAGGTCATCGCGCAGCCAGCGGTAGTTGCCATCGGCATGGCGGAAGCGGTATTCGTGGACAAACTGGCCCTCCTCGCTGTCGAGCAGATGCTGGATGCCCTGCTTCGCTGCTGACAGGTCTTCGGGATGAACATGGGCCGCCCACCAATCGGCCTGCAACGCCGCCTCAACGGCATGCCCAAGGATGCGCGTTATGTTCTCACTGACCCAGGTCGAGGCGATGCCGACCTCGGTCATGTCGAGCGCGTAGGTAATGGTCGGGCTGCTGGTCAGGTAATGCCCCAGGCGCTCGGTCAGCTTGCGAAAGCGCGCGGAGCTGGCACGCAGCACCGCCTGCTCTCGCCGGAGTTGATGCCGGCTGTAGGCCTCGATCACAGCCTCTGGCAGGGTGTTCAGATACCCCGGATTCTTCACCAGATAGTCCGTGGCACCAAGCCGCAGAGCGCGACTGGCCACCTCCTCGTCACCCTGACCAGTGATGAGGATGACCGGCACGGTGAGCTTGCGCCTCAGGCAGATCTCCTCCAGCAGTTCGAGACCGTTCATGCCCGCCAGCTTGTAGTCGACCATGACCAAATCCCACACACAGATCCCGTCCGCCGACGACGGCAACCGATCGAGCACCGCCTGGGCATCGGCCACCCCCTCCAGCCGGATCTGCGGGGCCTGCCGGCGGACATGATGCACGGTCAGGTCGAGATCCTGGGCGTTGTGCTCCGCATAGAGCACACGCAGACTGCGCAGCCGGAAGCGGCTGTCATCATGAAACCGCAAGAGCGCGGCATCGAGCAAACTCGGCAGGGTGCGAATGCAGTCCGCACGCTTCACCAGATAATCGTCGGCGCCCGCGCGCAGCACTTCTGCCACCTGACTTTCGTCGCCCGAACCGGTCAGCACCACAACCGCGGTGGAGAACCCCTGGTCGCGGACGTCGCGAAGCAGTTCAAGGCCACTGCCATCGGGCAGTGCAAGGTCGGTCAGCAGGATGTCCGGCGCGCCATGCTTGAGCATCGCCTGCCGCGCCTCGGAAATCGTCGCCACCTGGCGAAACTGAACGACGTCGCCCTTGCGCGCCAAGGCGGCCTCAACAAGCCCTGCATCCAACGGATTGTCTTCGACGTGCAGGATTTTCATGCGAACTAGACCGGCGGCTGATTGAGCAAAGTCCAATATACTTCGATCTGAGTCGCAACATCAAGAAACTTTTCAAAGCTGATGGGTTTCACAATGTAGGAGTTCGCACCTAGGTCGTAAGCTGAACGCACGTCACAACTCTCAGCAGACGAGGTCAAAACAACGATCGGCAGGGGGCGCAAGCTGGCATGCGACTTGAAGCTGGCCAGCACCTCCAGTCCCCCCACCTTGGGCAACTTGAGGTCGAGCAGAATGACCAGGGGCGGCAACGCCTCCGGCTCGAAACGGCCAATCCAGTCGAGCGCCTCCTGGCCATCGCGCAGCACCTCGACCGGGTTGGTGATGCGCCGCCGCTGAAACGCGCGCAGGGTCAGATCGACATCCATGGGGTTGTCCTCGATCAACAGGATGGGGCGGAGATGGTCGTTCATGGCGGTGTCAGGGGGAATTCCAGGTGAAAGCAGGCGCCGAGACCAGGCCGTCCCTCGGCCCATGCACGGCCCTGAAGACGTTCCATGGCCTTGCGAACGATGGCCAGGCCGATGCCGGTGCCGGGATACTCCTCGGCCCGGTGCAGGCGCTGAAAGATCTCGAAGATGCGATCATGAAACTTCATTTCGAAGCCGGGTCCATTGTCCTCGACGGAGAGATGGCAGAGCCCCCCCTCGACACGGCCTTTGAGGCGCACCGTCGGCGGCTGGGCCGAACGGGAAAATTTCAGCGCGTTGTCGATCAGGTTGCGCAGCGCCATGGACAGGCTGGCGACGTCGGTCTGCAGGGTGGCTTCGGGCAGATCGATCTCAACCTTGGCAGCCGTCAGCCGCGGATCCCCCTCAAACTCGCGGAGCACCTCGCTGGCCAGCCGCCGCAGCGGGGTGCTGACCTTCTGCAGGGCGCGCCGTTCCAGACGCGAGTAGGACAGAAGATCGTCAATGAGTTGTCCCATCTGGGTGGCCGCCTGACGGACCGAACGCAGGAACTGCCGGCCCTCGGCATCCAGCTGCCCGGCATGATCCTCCTCGAGCAGCTGGCTGTAGCCGTCGATGCCGCGCAGGGGTGCCTTGAGGTC
>CANNUR010000019.1 GCA_947523045.1 uncultured Prosthecobacter sp. | reverse complement strand
ACCGCGTCACCGACCACCGCATCGACCTGACCCTGTACGATCTCGACCGGGTCATGGAGGGCCGGATTGAGACAATGACCCAGGCCCTGCTGGCCAGCGACCTCGAGGAGCGCCTTGCCGAGGCGGGGTTGAAGTGAAACCGACTGAAGTGGGGGCCACCCCCAGCCTGGGCCTGTCGGCATGACCCCACCCAAAGGATGAATCAAGCCCCCGCAGCAATCGTGATGCGGCGTTCGGGCACGGGCGATTCGATGATGCCCTCGGCGGTCTCCTGCTTGAGGCGCAGCTGACCGCAGGCGGCGGCAATGTCATGCCCTTTTTCCAGCCGCAGGGTGGCTTTGACACCAGCGCGCAGGAGAATGTCGCGGAAGGCCTCCTGGCGTGCCACCACAGGCCGTCGCCAGGGCAGGCCCTCGACCGTGTTGTAGGGGATGAGGTTGACCTTGGCCTCCAGCGCCCGCGCCTTGCCGGCAAGCACGCGCGCCTGCTCGAGGTCGTCATTGACGTCCTCGATGAGGATGTATTCGAAGGTGAGATGCTGCTTGCGCTTTTGATGCCAGAGCTCGAGCGCGGCAAACAGTTCGACCAGGGGATACTTGCGGTTGACCGGCATGATGCGGTCGCGCACCGGGTCGGTGGCGCCGTGCAGGGAGATGGCCAGGCGGATCTGCAGGGGAAAATCGGCCAGCTTGCGGATCTGCGGCGCGAGCCCGCTGGTGCTGACGGTCATGTGCCGCGCGCCAATGCCCAGGCCCCAGGGCGCGTTGAGGATCTCAATGGCGCGGGTGACGTTGCTGAAGTTCGCCAAGGGCTCGCCCATGCCCATGAACACCAGGTTGTCGACCCGCTCGCCACTGTTCTGCTCGACCTGCACGACCTGTTCGACGATCTCGGCCGCGCTCAGGTTGCGGGTGAAGCCGGCCAGGCCACTGGCGCAGAATTTGCAGTCGTAGGCGCAGCCGACCTGACTGGAAACACAGAGGGTGCGGCGATCCGCACGGCCGCCGGAAAGCGCCGGATTGGCCGGGATCAGCACGGTTTCGACGTAGCGACCGTCGTGCAGGCGCAGCAGGAACTTGCGGGTCGTGTCGCGCGAGCCGGTCACTCCGGCAATGCTCATCGTGCGGGTGGCGTAGCGCTCCGCCAGAGAGGCGCGCAAGGCGGCCGGCAGGTTCGACATGGACGCGAGGTCAGGCGCCCGGCGCTGATACACCCACTCGGCAAGCTGGCCGGCCCGAAAGGCCGGCTGGCCCGCCTGCGCGACAAGCTCCGCCAGTTCCTCCCGGGTCAAACCCAGGAGCGAGACGGGAGCGGCACGTTCGGCAGTGGTGGTCACGTGCCAGTGTTAGACGGAAAACCGCCGGGAAGCAAATCCCGTGCGGGCATCGCCTGCAGCCGCCGCCAAAAAAAGCGGCCGGGTCACCAGGACCCGGCCGCCGGAAAAGATCAGACTCAGTCCACCACCGGTTCGAAGAGCAGATTGCCAGAGAGCTCAGGCGAGGTCGTCGTTGTGGTGAGTGGATCCAGAGTGGGAATCTGCGGCATGATGAAGAAGCCAACACCGACGAGCTCACCCTCCCTTGGAACGACCAGTCCCTTGAAACTCACCGTGCGCCTGTATTCCAGGGCATTCACGGTCGCTGTCGTCGGATTATCGTCGGCAAGGAGAAAGGTTCCCGAAAACATGCCTGTGGCGAGGTCGAGGGCCTTGACTGTCGTGAGGGCCTCATTCGCCGTGGTGCGAACAGGCGGGGTATTCCCCAAGCCAATCGCAAAACTGGCATTCGGGTCGCGGGAAGCGAGGTGAAGCCCCCCATCTGCGAAGGTCAGCTGCCCCTCTTCGGCTGACAACAAGCGATCGCCGGGCACATAGCGGCCGCCGAAGGCCGTGAGGGCCAGGGGACCGAAGCCATCCTGGTAGCGACGCGACGAGCTGGCCGGACGCGTCCAAGTCAAATCACCCTCGATCGTCTTGCCAGGCTGATCCGGGTCAATTGCGACGCTGAAACCCGAACCGACCACTCCCCCACCTCCCCAGGTTCCATAGAGATAGCCATAAACCAGGAGCTCACCCCGCGGTCCGACGTTCGCCGTGGTGGTAAAGGTCGAGTCATCGGCGAGTCGCACCACCATGCTGTAATTGCCCGCCATCACGTCGGAGGTGGGCGTTTCGCTAAGGCTGAAGCTGGCATAACCGTAGCCTTGAGGCGACTCCACCGCCGGCACCGGAGGGGCAGGCATTTGCATCAGTCCCAAATGGTACTGCCCTGCCAGCTGCGTCGGCGGCGAGGCCATGGAATGAACGGAACGCCAAGCATTGAAAGCCATCGTGTTGCCCGCACCCGTGATCAAACCTTCGCTCAGATAGCTGTCGAGGCCGAGTTCAAAACTGAGCGTCAGATTGCCGCCGGTGCGCGGCACGGTGATGTTGGCGCTGGCGGTCGCGACCGACGGGTTGGTGTCACTCACATTCAAAACGCCCCGGAAGGCAAACCGGCTGCCGCCCACTGTGAGGGCGCCGCTCAAGGAAGCATTGGCATTGACCGTCATGTCGAAGCGGCCGCCGTGTGCGCCAAATTCACCGGCAGGCATGCGTGGCAGCGAGCCGTTGTATCGACCGACCAGATGCGTGGGCAGCGCATGAATCACAAGCTGGCTGTCTGCCGTGGTTGTGCCGACGGCGTTCCTGACCAGGGCGCGAAGGGTGAAGGTACCCGAGACGGATGGCACTCCGGAAATGACGCCCGTGAGCCGGTTGACCACCAAGCCGCTTGGCAGGGCGGCCAGGCCGCCATTGGGCAAGACCACCCTGGCGTCGTAGGCCTGGGGAGCATAGAGCGGATCCGGACTGCAGGTGATCGCGTAATTGGCCGACTTGCCAATGATCATGTCCGGGAGTTCAAACCCGACAATCTCGGGGGCGGAGTAAACCACCACCTGAACGGGTGCCGCCACCGAAGATCCCCCCGGATAGCCGACCACGCATTCGTAGTCGCTGCCGGCATCGGCCAGCGTCGCGCCATTGATGCGCATCGAAACACGGTTTACGCCGACATGGTGAAGACTCTCCACCAGCGGCACGCCGTTTCTGCGCCATTGGAAGGTCGTGCCGGCCCCCTGATAGGTCGGCGTCAGGGACACCGCCTTGCCGGCATTGACGTTGAACACCTTGGGGGTCGTGTTGACCACAGCCACCCTGACGAGTCCGCTTTTGACCGTTGAGGCCCCCGGATAGGAAACCTGAACCGTGTAAGAGGCAACATCACTCAGGGAGGCATTGGCAACTGCCCATTGGGGTCCGTCGCCATCTGGAAGCACGACCGCCGTGGCCCCGCTCCCCTTGACCCACTGGTAGCCAAACAGTTCCGGGGTCACCTGTGCCGACCCCCCATACTGAGGACTCACCTCCAGCTGCAAACCCTCACCGAGTACCGCGACCTGAGAGGGCGGAGTGGGTACAACGATGAGAACAGGTCGTGCAACGACGACCGTGTCGCCATAAAGGGTGCCGCGGCACTCGTAGTCGCCCGCATCGCCTGCCTGCAGGGCGCGGATCATCAGTCGCCCCTTGGCGACTCCGACATACTTTGCACTCTCGTTGAGCGGCACCCCGTCGCGGTACCAGCGATAGGTCTGACTGGAGTGCGGAGGCGGCGGAGCCGACAGGTAGGCGGTGCCACCCTGAATGGCAAGCACCGGACCGGGCGTGGGCGTGATGACCAACCCTGCCACCTGTGGCGTGGTCACCGTGCCGGCCAGAGGCTGGGTAACCCTCACGGAATACAAGCCGGCATCATCGGCAGACGCGGCGGCCACGACGTAGGTGGACGCGTCGCTGTCCGGCAAGGCATTGCCCTGCTTGAGCCAGGAATAGCTCAGATCGTTGAGCAGATGGGCGGGACCTGTGGGTGACACCGAAAACTGCATCGGCTCACCCAGCTGCACCATGGTTGGCAGAGGTGTCGGCACAACCGCCAAATGACGCAGGCCGGTCCGCATGTAGGTGTTGTAGGCCGTCACCACGCAGTAGTAGCTTCCCGCCACTGTGGCATCCGCCACCTTGACCCTCAGCAACGCCTTGGTGGCGCCCGTGTAGGCTCCACCGTCAGCGAGCATTTCATCGGTGTTGCTGTCTGGGCTTGACCCCAGCATGCGGTACCAGCGAAACTTGAAGCCTCCCGTGGTGGTGGGAAACTTGTAGGCTGCCGTGAAGTTGACGGCAGCGGTCGGTGCAGCGGCAACAAAATGATCGCTCGCCTGCACATTCAGGACAGCCATGCGCACCGGCATGCTCAGCACGCTGCCGAAAGCGTTGGTGACTTCGCAGCGGTACACACCCGCGTCGTTGAGCGAGGACACGGGAATGTACAGCTGCGAGCTGTTGGCGCCGGGAATGTTCGCCGTGCCCTTTTTCCACTGATAGGTGAGGCCGGTGCCGCTGGCCACAATGCGCAGGTCGATCACACAGCCGAGATTGACCAGTGAACTGGCATCCACGCGCGGCGGCACCATGTCGAGCGGCGGGAACTCGCCCTGATACGTACCCAGACCGCAGTAGAGAATGCGGTAAGGCTGACGCACAATCTCAGGAGCCGTGGTGGCGAATGCTGAGGTGACGGCGAAAAGCGCAAACAGCAGTACTGTCGCTCGCAGTGGTTTGAAAAAAGCGGAGTTCACAAGTGGCAGTGGGTTGGAAATTCTTGTTGGCATGTGGGCGGAACTCAGGAAGCGCTCGGAGCAAAGCACCAGTCGATGCCGAAGGCCGGCCCCTCAAATTCCGGGATTTCCTCCTCGGGGGGCGGTTCTTCCGCCTTGCTGGTCCGGCGCGCGCCATGACGGGTCTTGCCAGCCCCCCCCGTGCCGAGTCCCCCCGCCACGCCGGCCGCGTAACTGGTGCTACCAATCGCCATGCCCGGAACGACCGTCGGCTGATAAAGGACCTGGGTGAGAACCGGGCGGGGTTCAGCCGCCTGGCTCGCGGACGTGCTCCGATCCGAACTGGCAACTTCCTCCGTCGAGACAACCACCGAACGGGTGGCCGGCAGGATGCGCCCCGGACCACTGGCGGCAATTTCATAGGTTTTAAAGTTCCCCAAATCGACGTGGCTCTCCCAAGCCATCGCCAGGTAGCGGGTTGTCACTGGCTGTGCCAGACGCAGGCGGACATGACCACTGCCAAAGGTGTCAACAGCTTCGGCCACCAACCGCCCGGATTGCCCCACCTGGGCAGGATCTGCCTTGAGACGGCCGCGCCAATCCTCCTTTTCAGGCAGGCCCGACAGGGCATACACCTTCACACCGACCGGCTGACGGCTGTGCACCGATGCGAACTCGGTCAGTTGGCGCTGCTGACCGAAATCATAGACAACCATGCGCTCCTTGCCAAGGCCAGCCGCACTTGCATAAACCATGCGCCCCCCGCCCAGCCCTGCCGCAAAATTGACCGGTTGCCCCTGCGCGGCCTGCACCACCTCATAATCCAGGTCGCTTCCGCCCCCCTGAATGCGCAGGCACCTGAGGGTCCCACCCTGTCTCGAATCAAATTCCAACTTCAAATAGCGCGCTTGCGCACATCCAGGACTGACGGAAACCTGTCGGTCGGCCGATGTGAAAACTTCACCACTCAATGGTGTCCACTGGCGACCATCGGAGCTGGCCAGCAGCCGCACCTCTCCCTGCATGCCGTCATTGATGAAGGACAGGTGACTCAGGAGGGTTTGGCGCGGAAAACGGAAAATGAGGTGACTGGCTCCTGCCGCGAGATGCGCCTCACCAGCGTGGTCGCGCATCAGTGCATCCGCACTCAGGATGCCCTGCGCCGCCACCAGCGTGGTTCCCGTAAAATGCATTTCCATGCCTACCGGCACGGAATCACGAGGTGACAGCTTGTGAAGGCCCGCCGCTACGGTTGCGGATGACCATCCCACCGCCAAACACATCGGCAGGGCAAAACAGCGGACGAGGAGAGATCGATTCTGCATGTTTTTCGATTTTTCTTTAGTTAGTTAGGAGAAAACAAAGAGAGTTTGTAAGGCAAGAAAAAAACTCAGCCGCCCAATTCTTTAGAGTTTTTCCATATTATCCATATTTTCAATAAATTAAGGCTCTGGACACAGCTCCTTCTGGGCGGCTCAATCGTTGAATTATCCTTTTTATCGCAAAAAAACTTCGCCTGGCTGGCCATCGTCCCAAGCTGGCCAGTTCGTGCTTGCGGGGCTGTTCAGCGGGATCTGCAACAATCCCCATGCCAATGGCGTCTCTCTCACTCATGATCCGTCCCCTGCTGCTCGCCTTCTCCCTGCTTGGGCTCACCGCTTCATTCGCGTCAGCCGAACGTGTCTATGAACTGCGCACTTATGTGACGAACCCTGGCAAGCTGGACGTATTGCTCGCCCGCTTCCGCGACCATACCTGCCGGCTGTTTGAAAAGCACGGCATGGAGAACATTGGCTACTGGGTGCCACTCGCCAAGGAGGACGGGGCCGACACCACACTCATCTACCTGCTGGCCCACAAAAGTCGCGAGGCGGCCAAGGCGTCGTTTGCGGCCTTCGGCAAGGACCCCGAGTGGCAGGCGGCGCGCCAAGCCAGCGAGGCCAACGGCAAAATCCTCGCCCGGCCTCCGGAATCCGTTTTTCTGGAGCTCACCGACTACTCTCCCCCCGTCAAGACCAGCACGAAGGGGGGTGTCTTTGAACTGCGCACCTACACCACCGTGCCCGGCAAACTCGATGCCCTGCACGCGCGCTTTCGCGATCACACGATGGCTCTTTTCAGCAAGCACGGCATGCGCCATGTCGGCTACTGGACGCCGACCGACACCGACAAGGGGGCATCCATCAAGCTGATCTACCTGCTCGGCCACGACAGCCAGGAGGCGGGACTTGCCGCCTTCACCGCCTTTCGTGCCGACCCCGTCTGGATCGCCACCAAAAGTGCCTCAGAGGCGGCCAATGGCGGCTCCCTGACGGTGCCGCAGCCGGAGGGCGTGCGCAGTGTCTATCTGCGCGCCACGGATTTTTCACCGATTCGCTGACAGCCTGCCGAGGCTCCGCAAGCAGAAGCCCAATTCACTCCACCGTGGATTTTAGTTGCCTCGCCTGTGCTTCCTCCGACTGTGCGGGCTCGCATGAAGACCACGCCCGTCACCTCCGCTGACCTCCGCAGCTCCGTCATCGCCGTTCCGCCGCTCTGCCGCAGCGCCGATCTCAGCCTCAACCGCGAGGAGAACGGCAAGCTGATCCGCCACCTGCATGCCGGCGGCATCCGCACCCTGCTGTACGGCGGCAACGCCAACCTCTACCACATCGCCCCCTCCGAATACCCTGCCCTGCTCACCATGCTACGCGAGCTGGCTCCCGAGGACCTGTGGATGGTGCCGAGCGTCGGCCCGATGTACGGAACCGCCCTGGATCAGGCCGCCATGCTGCGCGATCAGGGTTTCCCGACCGCCATGCTGCTGCCGACCCTGTTCCCGGCCAAGCCGGAGGGCGTGGCCACCGCGATCCGCCACTGGGGGGAGAAATCCGGCCTGCAGGCGGTGCTCTACATCAAGGACGAGGCTTACATCACCCCGGAACTCGCCGCGTCCCTGGTCAATGACGGCCTGATCTCCTGGATCAAGTATGCCGTCGTCAAGGAGGACCCTGCCCGCGATCCCTACTTGAGCAAGCTGGTCACCCTGGTGAACCCCGACCTCATTGTCTCCGGCATCGGCGAGCAGCCCGCCATCGTTCACCTGCGCGACTTCAACCTCGCCGGCTTCACCGCCGGCTGCGTCTGCGTGGCCCCGCAGCCAAGCACCGACCTGCTGCACGCGATCCAAGCCAGTGACTTCGCCAAGGCTGAGACCCTGCGCGAAATCTTCCGCCCGCTTGAGGACCTGCGCAACGCCCATAGCCCCATCCTCGTCCTGCATCATGCCGTCGCCCTGGCCGGCATCGCCCAGACCGGCCCGGTGCTGCCACTGCTCACCGAACTGTCCGCCAGCCTGCTGCCCGCCATCGAACAGGCGGCGAAGGAATTGCTGTCCCGGAATGCCTGAGTGGACCAAGGGCGAGCCTTGGAGGTGACGGTGTCATCTGCCCACTGAAGGCGGAGACACACCCTCACCTACCCAAAACGATCCTGCGCCCTTCAGCGGCTGATCCGCCAGAGGTGGCCCTCAGTGCGGATGAGCAGGTCTTGCTCAACCACGGCATGCGAGGCCAGCGAGCGCGCGCCAAGGTCGTTCTTATGGAGGATGCGAAAGGTCTTGCCGGCCTCGACCACGACACCGAGGCCCTTCTCATCCTGCAGGTACAACCGCCCGCCGGCATGCAGGATTGAGGCGCTCACCGGACCGGTGCAGCGCTCCTGATAGTGCACCTGCCCGGTCCTGGCATCGGCACAGGTGAGCACGCCGTTGTCCGCGGCAAAGTACAGCTCATCACCCACCACGATCATGCTCGGGTTATGCGGCACAAACTTGTCGATCTGCCAGGCGACATGACTGGCGGTGACATCGCCGGCACCGTCGACGCGGATGGCCAGGGCAAGCGGCTTGTTGTAACCGGTGCTGAGGTAGATCATGCCATGGGCAAAGACCGGGCGCGGCACGACGGAATAGCCATCGCCGTAGCGCACCTTCCAGAGTTCGCGCCCGGTGGCGGGATCGAGGGCGTTGACGACACCGCTGCCGGCAGAAATGAGCTGTCGGGCCCCGTTCACCTCAATGACCAGCGGCGTGCTGAAGGAAAACTTGTTCTTGGCCTCGCTCACCCGCTCGAAGCGCCAGCGCAGCTGGCCGGTGGCCTGGTCGAGGGCGATAACCGCCGGCTTTTCCGCCCCATCGGCGTTGAAGATGAACAGGCCGCCCTCGAGCACCGGGCTGCCGCCATTGCCGTGCACCGGCGCGTAGGCAAACTCGCGCGTGCTCCAGACCACGGCCCCATCCGCCGCCTCGAGGCAGGCACTGCCCTGATGGCCAAAGTGCACGTACAGCCGGCCCGCCTCGAACACCGGCGTCGGACTGGCATGACTGTTCTTCTTGTGTGCCGCCGGCGCATCGGGCGTCTGCAGAAAAACCTCACGGTCCCAGACCAGCCGTCCGTCGGCCGCTTCCAGGCAGAGCGCCCGCAGGCTGCGCGTCACGCCGGGCTTGTCGACGCCCCCCTCGGGCACGGCGGTGGTCAGGTAGATGCGTCCCCCGGCAACGACGGGCGAAGACCAGCCGATGCCGGCAACAGGTACCTGCCAGCGGATGCCTCGGCGCACGGCCGGGCTCCATTCCACCGGCAGGTTCGCCTCCTCACTGTGGCCTTGGCGGCCTGGGCCGCGAAATTCAGGCCAATCGGCGAGGGCAGGAGCGGCGACAGCGAGCAGAAGCAGGGAGGGCAGACGCATGGCGGGAAGGAGATGCAGCCTTAACAAGCGGTGCGAGCGGCGGCTTTCTGACAATGCTCGACGATTTTTCCGCTTCACCCTGCTTCGCAGCTCGCGGTTGCGGGGGGCGCTGGACGGCGCTACATCGCCGCTGATGCCACCCGAACACGAGGCCCTGCTCATCCTGACGCGCCAGCGTTTCCCGGCGCTGCAGGACTGCGCCTGCGAGGTCGAGCCGATCCTCAAGGGCGGCTCCGACCGCCATTATTACCGCTTCCGCTGGGCTGATGCCGGGCAACCGCCCATGATCCTCATGATCTACACCCTGGCGCGGCGCGACAATCCCAAGTTCGTGCCCGCCACGCGCCGGCTGGCCGCCCTCGGCGTGCGCGTGCCGGCCATCCTCGGTGTCGACGAGCAGCGGCTGTTCGTCTGGCTGGAAGACCTCGGCCAGGACGACCTGCACGCCCACCGCGACGCCCCCTGGGACCAACGTCGGCCACTCTACGAGGCCGCGCTGCGTGAGGCGGCGAAGATCCATGCCGTCGCTGCCGACCGCCTTGATCCGGACGAGGTGGCCGCCATGGAGCCCGAATTTGACGAGGGTCTCTACGGCTGGGAACAAAATTACTTCCTCGAGCACTTCGTGCGCGGCCTGCTCGGGCGCGAAACCGCCAGTGCCGAGCACGCGGAGGCCCATGCCGCGCTCGCCGGTCTGCGGCGCAGCCTCGCCGAGCGACCGCGCTGCCTCGTGCATCGCGATTTCCAGAGCCAGAACATCCTGCTGCGCGATGGCGCCGCTTGGCTGGTCGACTACCAGGGCCTGCGCCCGGGCCTGGCTGAGTACGATCTCGCCTCCCTGCTCTTTGATCCCTATGTGACCCTGAGCCGCAGCGAACGCGAGCAGCTGCTGGAGTACTACGCCGGCCTGCGCGGCCTGGCCCTCTCGGAGCTGCGTGCCGTGGTTCTGCAATGCGCCGCCCAGCGCCTCATGCAGGCCCTCGGCGCCTATGCCAACCTGAGCCGCAACCTCGGCAAGACCCACTTCGAGCAGCACATCCCCGCCGGTGTGCGCAACCTGACCGGCGTCTGCGCCGAACTGCCGGAACTGGCACCGCTGCAGCCGCTTTTTGGTTGAGCTGCGCCCCATCGTCCGACTCCATGCACACCCTGCTGGCCGCCCCGGACCTGATCTCCCCGCTTGCCGAGGAACTCGGCGTGCCGGCTGGCGACTCGCCCTGGCTGTCCTGCACAGAGCTGCCCGCCTTCGCCGCCTTCGCCCGCCAGACCCTGCCGGACTGCCGGCCCATCCAGGCCGCCTCGGTCAATGCCTGGGCCGACGCCATCCTCGAAACCCTTCTCAGCGCACTGCCCGACAGCCAGCCCTGGCGCCTGCACCTCTGGCCGGCGTACGGCGAGGGTCGTGCCGGCAGCCATCGCTGCGCCCTGATCCGCACCGCCCTGGCCGAACGGCTGAAAAAACGCCGCCGCGCCCTGCTGCGCTCGCTCGAAGAGGGCAGCGAACCCTTCACTCCGGCCACCTCCCTCGTGCAGGCCGTGCTCACCGCCCCAGACGCCGGCCTGCTGTCGGTCTGCGCCGCCCCTCAACCGCACGCACGGCAGGCACTCATCTCCAGCTTTCCCGCCGGCGACATCGCCCCGGCCGTCGACAAGCAGGCCCCCAGCCGTGCCTTTGCCAAGGTCGTCGAAGCCGAGCTGCGTCTCGGCGAACGCCTGCAGGCGGGCCAGAGCTGTGTCGACCTCGGTGCCTCGCCCGGAAGCTGGACCTACATCGCCCTGCAACGCGGTGCCCGTGTCACCGCCGTCGACCGCAGTCCGCTGCGCGAGGACCTGATGCGCCACCCGCGCCTGCGCTTTCACCAGGGCGACGCCTTCAAGTTCCGGCCGGAAACGCCGGTTGACTGGCTGCTCTGCGACATCATTGCCGCGCCGCAGCGCAGCATCGACCTGCTGCTCGAATGGCTGGGGGCAGGCCTGATGCGGCGCTTCCTGGTCACGATCAAATTCAAGGGCGGCGACGAATACGGCCTGCTCGACACGCTCAAAACGCGGGCGCCCGGGTTTTGCGCCGACTTCCGCCTGACCCGCCTGTGCGCGAACAAAAACGAGGTCAGCGCCTTCGGTCGGGGCGCTTGATCGCATCCCATTCATGCAAATGTCGAACAAAGACGGCGCCCGCGCGTCTGTTTTCCTCGCCAGACACGCCGGGTTTGGCCTTGCCTGCCCGGTGATTGCTGGTTATGCGTGCCCCTCAGGAACATGAATCCCCGCCTCCTCCTTTCCCTCGCCGCCGTGCTCGGCCTGGCCCACAGTGCCGCCGCCCAGAGTTACAGCAACGGCATCGCGGCCGTGGTCAACGGCAACCCGATCATGAAGTCGGAGGTGCGCGACGCGGTCAATGCCCAGGAACAGATCCTGCGATTCCAGCTCCAGAACGAGCCTGACAAACTGCAGCAGGAACTCGCCAAACTGCGGGCCAACGCCCTCGACAGCCTGGTGGACCGCGAGCTCGTGCTCGCCGAGTTCAAGCGGCTTGGCGCCAGCATCAAGGCGCAGTGGGTGGATGACGACATCAACGGCATCATCCGCGAGAGCTTCAAGGGCGACCGTGACGCCTTCATCCGCGAGCTGACCGCCACCGGCATGACCCTGAAAAAGTTCCGGGAGATGCGCGAAAAAATGATGATTGTCCAGGCCATGCGCGGCAAGCAGGCGGCCGAGCAACCGCCCGCCACACCCAAGGAAGTCGAGGACTTCTACAAGAAGAACGTCGACAACTGGCGCAGCGGCGGTTCGGTCAAGATCCGTACGATCACCCTCTCCAAGTTCGGCGGTGAAGCCGGTGCCACGATCGAAAGCCAGCGCAAGCTCGCTGACGAAATCCGCACCCGGCTCACCGGCGGTGCGGACTTCGCCACCATGGCCAAGACCTATTCACAGGACAGCAAGGCCGAGGACGGCGGCGCCTGGGACTGGATGGCGCGCGACCAGCTCAAGGCTTCCATTGCGAATGTCGCCTTCGGCATGAAGGCCGGCACCATCAGCCCCGTTCTCGATGACGAGGCCGCCTTCATCATCATCGCCTGCGATGACATCCGGCCGGGGGCGGCCAAGCCGCTGGCGGAAGTCCGCGAAGAAATCGAGCGCGCCATCTCCTCGGAAAAATCCAAGACCATCATCGATCAGTGGATGGAAGGTCTGCGCAAGAAGGCCGTCATCAAAAAGTTCGGCTGGTAACCACACCGATCCAGCAACGTCTGGGTTGAGCTTCACCGAAACAATGAGGGCAGAGACGCGCGGGCTCCCGACACACGCATCTCTGCCCCTGGTTGCGGGGGTTGGTGCAAATTCCATCAGCGACCAGTCGGACGCTTTTCCATATTACGGTCCCCGCCTGCCGGCCGGTTGCGGCCTTCGTCGCGATCACCGCGAATTTCCTCCAACTGGCGCAGTTTGTCACGCAGCGACTCCGGGATGCGGTCGAGCTCGGCAGGCAGATTCCAGCTGTGTGCCTCGCCCTCCCTCGGTTGAGCGCTGAAGGTGATGCGATCCCCCTCGCGCTTGAGGGTGTAAATGCCGCTGTCGTCGCTGCGAGTCACGGTTGACACCCCGCGGCCGTCGCCGCGCCGCGGTTCCGCAGCGCCGCGCTCCGCACTGCCGGGCACGGGCGGAGGGGGCGGCATTTCGCCGTGTCCGGACTCGCGCCCCCAGTGACGCATCCGCTCCTGCCACTCCTGAAGGGAGCGACGATAGTGCTCCAGGTGCTCGCGCATTTCACCGAAGTGTGATTCAGGCAGCACGCGCACCGCCGGCGGCATGAAACGCGGTCCATGGGATTCGCGATGCACCGGCACCGAGGTCTCACCGACCTCGACCGCGACCACGGCCTCCTTGCCCGCCGAGATGACAAACAGATTGACCCGCTCGCCCTTGCGGCGCTCCCGCACCAGGGCCTGCAGTTGCTCCATGCTGGCCAGGCGCTGGTCCTCGAAGCGAACCAGAACATCGTTCTCCTTCAGGCCGGCCGCCTGGGCCGGACTGCCGCGCTGGACTTCGGCGACCCGCAGGCCGAAGCCCTCCTTCAAGCCCAAATGCGCACGCGCTTCGGGGCTGACCGGCCCGGTGAGAACCCCCAGGTAACTGACCTGACGCATCTCGCCGGAGTGACCGCGCGGACGAGCCTCGCCCTCATGCACGGACGGACGGCGGTCGTCACGGCGCTCCACCTCGGAAGAAGGGGCTCGGCCACTCCTCTTTTGTTGCACACGATGACGCATCACCGGCGATTCCTCATGAGTCTCAGGACTACGGTCATTCGCCCCTGCCCGACCAGGTTCACGACTGGGCGGTGACACGTCCGGGCCGCGCTCGCGGGCCTCGTCACGCGGCCGTTCTGGAGGCGGAGTGTCACGCCGCACTTCCGGCGGGGCCGGGCGACCGGGCGGTGGCGGTTGATCCGGACGCGGCGGCTCGTTTTGGGCGAGGAGGGTCGCAGGGGTGGCAAACAGGCCGCAGAGGGCCAGCAGTTGGGTGGGTTTCATGGCAGGCTTCAGTTGAGGGTGGGAAAATGGCGGACACAGCCGCCGAAAGCTCATTGGTAGGAAACCGGCAGCACGAGATGTTCCTCGCGCGGCCGCTCGACGGTGATGCGGGCGCCATCGCGCGGATCGATCCAGTTCTGGCGCTCGACGGAATAGAGGCGCAGACGCTGCTCGTGAGTCTGCGCGGCTTCGTTGAAGGCGATGCCTTCATCCTCGGTGTGAACCACCTCGCGGATGGTTTCCACGGGCAAGAGCGAGGCCTTGGCGGCAACGGCCGCCGGACCAGGCGCGGGCGCCAGCAGGGCGCTCACTCCCAGGGCGGCGGCGGCGCCGGCGGCGGCCCAGCCGAAAGAACTCAGCCAGCGGCGCGGTCGGTAGCGCTCATGCAGCCACTGGCTGTCAAGATCGAGATCGGAGGCAACGCGTTCACGGAGCGCCTGCGAGGGGCCGCGCGGCGCCAGGCCGGAAAGCAGGGATTCAAGGTCGTTCATGGCAGGGGACTGGCGGGTTGGGGAAAAGGCAGGAGGGTGGGCGGCGCCGGCTCGGTCACCAGCTCATCGCGGCGTGGCGCCAGGCGTTTCTCCAGCGCCTGCAGGGCGTAGCGGTAGCGACTGGACACCGTATTGATGGACTCGCCCGTGGTCTCGGCAATCTGCGCAAAGGTCAGGCCGGCCCAGAGCTTGAGCGTCACCACCTCGCGCTGGGACTCGGGCAGTTCCTCCAGCGCCTGCTGGACGATGGCGGCCGTCTCGCGCTGCTCGGGCGGCGGATCAAACACGGCGGCGTCGCCCTGAGGCAAGGCCACTTCCGAGGCGGCCTCGCGGGCGATCCGGCGCTGCCAACTGCGACGCTGGTCGAGGGCGATCGTGCGCACCGCCGCATACAGCAGCGGGATATGCCGCTCATCGCCGTCGGGAAACCGCCGCCACCAGCGCACGAAGGCCATCTGCACCACATCCTCGGCATCGGCCCGCGACGGGCAGAGCTGGCAGGCATAGAGCAGCAGTCGCGGTGCAACGCGTTCAAAGCAGTGTTTCCAGATGTCGGGGGCAGATCCCATGATCGGAGTTCAACCCCCTAACGCCGCCGGCGTTGTTTTTGGTGTGCCGGCGGCGAAAAAAACCTGTGCTCGGGTCCCGCCACTACGTTTGGGCAGCGCCAGCATGGAGCCAAGAGCACAAGGTCGATTTTCTGACCTCTGCGCTCCCTGCCCCACGCTCTCCGCCCTCCTCAATGACAGCAGCTTGGCATCGTCGCACCACTGAAGTCGAAGGTGCCGCGCAGGCGCCAGGCGAGCAGCACGGCCGTGCCCAGGGCAAGGCCACGCTGGAGGCGGCTGAGGGCGGCGGGCGAGAGCACGCCACCCAGCCGGTGCAAACCGGTCTGCGCCAGCCAGAGCAGCGGCAGGGTGCCGAGGCCGAAGGCCACGGTAAAACCCGCTCCCTTGAGCGCCGAGCCGTTGGCAAGCGCCAAACCAAACATCAGGTAAAGCGGCCCACAGGGCAGCAGCGGGGTGACCAGGCCAAGCAGACCGGAGCGCGGACCGCTCTTCAGGCGAAAAGCCGCCGTCTGCAAGCGGCGCAACGGCCGCGCCAGAAAACCCGGCTTTGGCAGGCGCTGGTCGAGCCCCAACCCGACGAGGGCAAAGGCCAGCACCATCAGCCAGGGCAGCACGAGACCGGCACCCTTTTGGAAAAAGCCCAGCGGCACGGCGCCAATCGCCCCGGCCAAAGCCCCCACCAAACCATAGGCCAAGAGTCGGCCGGCATGATAAAGACCGGTGTCGCGGAAAAACACCGCCGAGCCGGGCGAGGCACGGACCGCCCAGGAACAGGACAAGGGTCCGCACATGCCCACGCAATGCACGCTGGTCACCAGACCGGCGAAAAAGGCGGCAGCGCTGGTGTCGACCGGCATCATCGGACGGTGGCAGGCAGGTTTTGCAGGGGCACCGTCGGCGGCTGGTTCACAAGGGCGATGCGGATGAAGCAAACCCAAGCGGTCAGAAAGACCGCGACGAGCAGCACAACCCAAAGCCAGGGCTTACTGGACAAAATCTCGCGGATTGAGCGGAACATTGGATTTGAGGCGGGGATCGGGCCCAAGAAATTCCATGACGCGTGTCGTCATGCTGGCACCACTGGCGGTTTCAGTGACCTTGACCTGGAGCTTGAACGGCCCGGTGAAGCCGGCTTCGGGCAGGGATAAAACGAGTGTTTTCTGCTCCTCGCCCATCGCCTCCAGACGCAGTTCCTGTTCGGCACCGGTGACCTGCAAACCAGGCGGCACGGCGCCGGTCAATTCAAGCCGGTATGTCGAGGGCGCGTTGCGCTTGTTGATGACACGCACCAGGAACTGGTTGCGCACCACCCCGTCGGCCACGTAGTAGGGCGCACCAACCATGCGCACGACGCTGGCACGCAACGGCTCAATGCGTGCGGCGGCAAACAGGAAGGCGGCCGCGCCAGCGAGCAGGATGGCCGAATAAAACACCGTGCGCGCCCGCACCAGCTTGGTGCGACCGCCGTGCAGGCCGGCATGCGAGTCATAGCGCACCAGGCCGGTTGGCCGCTTGAGCTTGAGCATGATGTCATCGCAGGCGTCGACACAGGCGGCGCAACCGATGCACTCGAGTTGCAAACCCTGACGGATGTCGATGCCGGTCGGACAAACCTGGACACAGCGACGGCAGTCGACGCAATCACCGCTCGTCGTGCCAGCCTTGCCGCGCGGTTCACCGCGGCGTTTGTCGTAGCCGATCACCACGGAATGGTCATCGGTCAGCGCCGACTGCAGTCGCCCGTAGGGACAGAGAATGATGCAGAACTGCTCGCGGAACCAGCTGAAGGAAAAGTACAAACTGCCGGTCAGAAAGACCACCACCCCGAAGGCCAGCGCGTGCTCCTGCGGCGAGCGCTGCATCATGGCATAGAGCCCGCGAATCGAGACAAAGTAGCTGAGGAAAACGTGGGCAATGAGCGCCGAGACGAGCAGGAAGAGGACGTGCTTGAACACGCGCCGGGCGATCTTGCCGCCTCTCCAGGGCGCTTTTTCCAGCCGTCGCCGAGCCGCCGCATCGCCGTCGATCCAGCGCTCAATTCGCCGGTACACATGCTCCAGAAACACCGTGTACGGACACGTCCATCCGCACCAGACGCGCCCGAAGAGGGAGGTGACAAAAAACAGGGCGAAGGCAAGACCGGTGATGAGGAAGAACCCCACCCACAGATCCTGCGCCGCCAGGGTCAGGCCGAAGAAGTGAAAGCGCCGCGTCTGCACGTCGAGGAACACGGCCGGGAAACCATTGACCGGGATCCACGGTAGGGCGACATAAATGACCAGCAGCAGTAGGGCCGACCACTGGCGCCAGCGCGTGAAGCGTCCCTGCACGTCGGCCGGATGCACGAACTTCCGGGAGCCATCGGCATTGATGGTGGAAAGCGTCGTGAGGGTCGGCGTATTCATCGCGGCGGCTTGCCACACTAGACCACGGCCTCGGCAAATCTCCACCCTCATTGCGAACTCGGGCGCGGATTTTGTGTTCGGGCCCGTTCAGTCCGCCGCCAATTCGTCGACATGCGCCGCGACCGCCCTGGCGAGCCCGTCCAGGTGATAGCCGCCCTCCAGCGCGGAAACCAGCCGACCTGCACACAGGCTGTCGGCCACCTGCCTCAGCAGCCGGGTCAGGCGCACAAAGCCGGCGTCGGTGAGCCGAAAGCGGCCGAGCGGATCGTTTTCACGCGAGTCAAACCCGGCCGAAATCAGGATGAGATCGGGTTTGAACGCCTCGAGGGCGGGCAGCAGTCGCTCCTCGAAGGCGGCACCGATTTCCTGAATGCCGGCGCCGGCGGCCAGCGGGCAGTTGAGGGTCGTGCCTCGCCCCCTGCCCTCGCCAGTCTCGGCCGCGTCGCCGGTGAAGGGGTACCAGGGCGACTGATGGGTGCTGAAGAACAACACGCTGCCATCGTCGTAGAAGAGGTCCTGAGTGCCGTTGCCGTGGTGCACATCCCAGTCGACGATGGCGATCTTGTCCGCGCCGTGCCGGCGCTGCGCGTGGCGGGCGCCGAGGGCGACGTTGTTGAAGAAGCAGAAGCCCATGCCCTGCTCGGCGCGGGCATGATGCCCGGGCGGGCGCACGGCGCAGAAGGCGCGCCGATGCACGCCGGTCATGACCGCGTCAACCGCCCCCAGCACGCCGCCGACCGCGTGCAGCGCGGCCTCCAGGGAGCGCGGGCCAAACTGGGTGTCGCCCGTGCTCAGGGTGCCGTGGCCGGCAGCGGTCTCCCGGCGCACGAGTTCGAGGTAGCGGCGCGGGTGGCAGCGTTCCAGTTCCGTCCATTCGGCCGGCCTTGAGGGCAGGGCCGGCAGCCGCTCCGTCAGCCCGGCCTCGGCCAACGCACGGGTGACGGCGGCGTGGCGCGCAGGGCTCTCGGGATGCCCCGGGCCCGTGTCATGGGCGGCAAAGACAGGATCCTGAAAAAGGCCGGTGCTCATGTGGAGAAGACGTTGAAGGCAGCCTCAAAATGCCGGAAGAGAGGGCTCCGGGAAAGTTTTTCCGCACCATGCCCCTCCCCCTGGATGCCCCGCTCAACACCGTGCCCGGCCAGCCGCCGCGCGTGCTGAAGTCGCTCGCCAAGGAAGGCGTCGACCGCGTCGCTCAGGTCGTCGAATGGCTGCCCTTCCGTCACGAGGACCGCCGCCAGGCCGGTGCCGCGGTCTTTCAACCCGGGCTGGAACCGGTCTGTCATCAGGTACGCGTGCTCAAGGCAAGCGGCCGTTTCTTCGGTCGCCGCCGCGGCGCGGGCGTCTTCGAGGCGCAGGTGGAACCCCTGGCCGGCGGCCCCCTCGGTGCGCAACTGACCCTGCGCTGGTGGAACATGGCCTTCCTCAGCCGCGTCATCGCCGAGGGCCAGGAACTCGCCGTCTTCGGCCGCATCAAGGAGTTCAAGGGACGCCTGTCGATGGACCATCCCGAGTATGAGGTGCTCGGCGGCGAAGACGAGCCGGGCATCCACACCGGCCGTCTGACCCCGGTGTACCGCCTGCGCGCCGGCATCACCCAAAAAGCCCTGCGCACCGCAGCCTGGCACGTGTTCCAGTCGCTGGAGCCGGACTTCACCCCGGACCTGCTGCCGGTGCCGCGGGCAGACAGCGAGTTCGCCGGCTGGAACCGCGCGCGCGCCCTGCGCGCCGTCCACTTTGCGAACGGCCCCGAGGAACTGGCCACCGCGCGCCGCTACCTCGCCCTCGAGGAATTTTACGGCTACCAACTGCGTGTGGTCCGGCGCCGGCGCGCGCTCACCGCGTCCGGCGGCATCGCCCAGCCGGCCGGTGAACTGGCGGCGCGCTTCGAAACAGCCCTGCCCTTCCCGCTCACCGGCGCGCAGCAGCGCTGCTTGGAGGAGATCCGCCGCGACATGGCTTCGCCGTCACCGATGAACCGCCTGCTCCACGGCGATGTCGGCAGCGGCAAGACCGTGGTCGCACTGGCGGCCATGCTCGGTGCCGTCGAGAACGGCCGTCAGGCCGCCCTCATGGCCCCCACACAAATCCTCGCCGAACAGCATTTCCGCACCGCCCAGGCCTGGCTGGAACCCCTCGGCCTCGGCGTCGCCCTGCGCACTGCCGCGCGCTCGGACGACGGCGCGGGCTTCTTCTCCGACCGCCGCGCCGACGTCGTCATCGGCACGCACGCCCTGCTGCACGACGAGGACCTGCTGCACAACCTCGGCCTGGTGGTGATCGACGAGCAGCACAAGTTTGGCGTCGCCCAGCGCGCGCGCCTGATCCAGAAGGGCCGTACCCCCGACGTGCTGGTGATGACCGCCACCCCCATCCCGCGCACGCTGACACTGACGATCTACGGCGACCTCGATGTCTCAACGATCGACGAGCGGCCGCGGGCTCGCGGCAAGGTCGTCACGCGCGTGCGCCCGGCGGCGAAGCAGGACGAGGCGGCAAAGTTCCTGCTCGAACAGCTCGAACAGGGTCGCCAAGCTTACCTGGTCTACCCACTCATCGAGGAATCGGAAAAACTCGACGTCACCGCGGTCACCAAGGGCTGCGCCGAATGGACGAAACGGTTGCCGCATTTCCAGACCGGCCTGCTGCACGGCCGCATGAGCGCCGAGGAAAAGGAGCAGGTCATGCGCGACTTCCGCGCCGGGCGGATCGAGGCGCTGGTCTCGACGACCGTCATTGAGGTCGGTGTCGACGTGCCCAACGCCAGCGTCATGTTCATCCATCACGCCGAACGCTTCGGCCTCGCCCAGCTGCACCAGCTGCGCGGCCGCGTCGGCCGCGGTCCGCACGCCTCCTACTGCGTGCTTTTCGTCAAGGACGGCGACGACGAGGCGAAGGAACGGCTGGCCATTCTGGAACAGACCGACGACGGTTTCCGCATCTCCGAGGAGGACCTGCGCCGGCGCGGCCCGGGCGACCTGCTCGGCCGCGCTCAGAGCGGCCAGGCGCCGCTGCAGTTTGCGGAGATGCTGGCCGACACCCGCCTCGTCCGCCTGGCGCGCCGGCTGGCGGAAAAGGCCCTCGATGCCGACCCCCAGCTGCAAGCACCGCGCTTTGCCGGCGTGCGCGCCTTTGTCTTTGGCGACGACACCCCGCGGGCGGTGATGCAGTGAGGCTGCGCGCGCTCACTCCATCGCCACATCATCCTTGCGCGGCGTGAAGTACTCGAAGTAGCCGATCATCATCTCGTCGTAGGTCTGCGGTCCCCAGCGCACGGTTTTGTCCGGGTCGGGGTTGGCGGGGTTGCCGGCGCTGTTGTCGAACACCGCGGTCAGGCGCACGCGACTGCCGGCGGGCAGGAACTTTGGCTGGGCGTAGTCGTAGCGCAGCTGCCAGTTGAAGTCGTAGCGCGGAATGTCGAGCAGCACCTCCGGTTCGCCGCCACCCGGCGGCAGCACCTCGAACTTGAAGGCCCGGCCGCGGACATGCATGTGCGCCATCAGCCCGGTGAGGTTCATGGGAAACGGCACCGCCTGCTCCTTGACCTCGACATGCCGGGCCGCATGCGGCGGGATGTTGAGACGCGCGTGGGCGACCGCCGCGGTGTGGACCACATAGCGCGGCGGTTCCTTGGCGAAATGCAGTCCGAGCCGCAGCTGGTCGCGGGTGGCGCGACCGTTGGGCGTGTAGTGGATCTGGAAGCTGACCGTGGCACCCGCCGGCAGCTTTTTGGCGAAGCCGGACGGGTAGGCATGATGGGTGTTGCCGGGCACGTAGGCGGCCCAGTAACCCTCCGAGCCCTCGCCACGGTCGCGCACCCGCGCGCCCTTTTCATGGACCTGGACAATGACGTGATGCACGACGCTGCGGTCAGTCGGCAGGATCTCGTAGGCGCGCACCCAGCGATCCTCGGCGAAGTCGGTCGGCACGGTGACAAACTGGTAGGGCATGGTGCCCTCGGCCTTGATGGCAATCGGTGCGGTCAACTGCACGATGGCATCCGGCGCCCCCAGCTCCCACTCGGCCGGAAACCGGCGCGGCAACGGCGCGTCGGCCGGGTTGCCGCGCGGGCGGTCGCCAGCCAGCCAGGCGAGCAGCTCGACCTTGTCGCGCTCCGGCAGGGCGGCGTCGTTGCTCCACGGCGAAGCATCGCCGTGCGGCGGCGGCGCGGCGAACCAGGGCGGCATGACACCGCGCTCGATCTGGCGACGCATCATGCCGGCGTTTTCGACGACATCCTCGTAGGTTTCCAAACTGAAGGGCCCCACGCCATCGCGGCGATGGCACTCCACGCAATGGGCCTGCAGGATGCGCTCGATCTGATGGTGGTAGGTCAGGCCCACCGCCTCGGCCGGCGCAACTGTGGGCCGTTGATCGAGCGCACAGCCGGGTGCCGTCGTCGCGGCCACCTCCGGGGCATCACCACTGAGCAGGGCGGCCACCGCCTCGCGCAGGTAATGCCGGCTCGCTGCGTCCTTCGCGTAGCCAAGCCCGTACTGGTCATTGACCGCGCCGCGGTACACCAGCGTGCGGGCGGCATCGACGAGGAAACACTCGGTGGTCGTCGTTGCCGCCAGGGCCGCGGCAAGCGCACCGTCGCGATCGTGCACCACCGGTGATGTGAGTCCGTGGGCCGAGATGAAGGTGCGAATGTCCGCCGCCGACTCCGCCGCCACGGGGCAGACCAGCAGCAGACGCAGGCCTTGCGCCTCGAACTGCTTTTCCAGCCGGGCCAGTTCAGGGCCGAGCTTGCCGCTGATCGGACAGGTGGCACCAAAGAAGACGAGCACCAGTCCGCGTACCCCTAGCAACCGCGCCGACAGTACAGCCTCACGCCCCTCAAGCTCGCGCAGGGCCAGATCGGGCAGCCGCCGGCCAATGCCGTGCTCGGCGGCCTTCAACACAGTGGGCGCCTCCTGCAGCGGCGGTGCTTCCTGAACCTCGGATGCCGCCGCGGCCTCCAGGCCGCGCGCACCGCGCAGGCGCGCGGCCCCGGCCTGCGCCTCCGCCAGGGTGATGCGGCCGTCGCGATCGGCATCGAGCAGCCGGTGCCAGGCTTTTTGCGGCAATTCGGCCTCGGTAACGACACCGTCCGCGTCGCGGTCAAGGGCGCGGAATCGCTGCTCCACGGAAGGCATCTGGGCGGCAATCGGCAGGGCGACAAGGAGCGCAGGCAGCAGGCGTTTCATGAGACGGTGACAGGAACTGAAACTCCTAACGGGGCGTTGGGTTGCCGGTCACCGAAATTTCGCTGTTTCAGGCGAAGCGCCCGGTGATGAAGTCGCGGCTGAGTTTTTCGAAGGGCTGCTCGAAAAAGCCCAGGGTGTCGCGGAACTCGACCAGCCGGCCGGCGCAGAAGAAGGCGGTGAAGTCCGCGGTGCGCATCGCCTGCTGCAGGTTGTGGGTGACGATGACCAGGGTGTACTCGCGCTTGAGCTCCTGAATCAAATCCTCAATGCGCGCGCTGGCCAGGGGATCGAGCGCGGAACAGGGCTCGTCCATGAGCAGCACCCGCGGCTTCAGGGCAATGGCCCGGGCGATGCACAGGCGCTGCTGCTGCCCCCCGGAGAGGCCACCGGCAGGCGCCGACAGCTGGTCCTTCACCTCGTCCCAGAGCCCGGCCGCGCGCAGGCTCTGCTCGACGGCGTGATCGAGCCGGTCACGGCGTCTCTCGCCCTGCAGGCGCAGGCCGTAGGCGACGTTGTCATAAAGGCTTCCCGGGAAGGGGTTCGAGCGCTGGAAGACCATGCCGACCTCGCGGCGCAGGCGCACGACATCGAGGCCGGGATCACTCACATCGCAGCCCTCGATTTCGATTCGGCCGCGGCGGATGGCCGCTCCCTCAATGCGGTCGTTCATGCGGTTGAAGCAGCGCAGCAGGGTCGATTTGCCGCAGCCGGACGGACCGATGAAGGCGGTGGCGCACCGCCGCGGCACATCCAGGCTGACCCCCAACAATGCCGGCTGCGCACCATAGAAAAAGTCCAAGTCGCGCACCCGGATGGAGACGGACGGATCGGCGGCGGGACTGGGAACGGAATCGGCCATGCGGCGCGGCATTGTCGCGCCAGCATGGCGGCGCGCAACCTTCCTTCTTGTCAGGACCACCGGGAGCGGGCATCAGATGCCCATGCACCGCCTCCATCTCGCCCTGCTGCTCTGCGCGCCGTTCGCGGCTGCGCCGGCCGTCGAGATCGATCCCGCCATCCCCGCCTACCAACGCGTCGATGGCGTGTCAGGCGGCATCATCTCGGTCGGTTCGGATACCCTCAACAACCTCATGACCCTGTGGGCCGAGGGCTTCAAGGCGCGCTACCCAAACGTTCGTTTGCAGGTCGAGGGCAAGGGCTCCGCCACCGCTCCACCCGCCCTCATCGCCGGCACCTGCCAGCTCGGCCCGATGAGCCGCGACATGAAACGCGAGGAGATCCACGCCTTCGAAAAGAAATTTGGTTACCCGCCACTCGCCGTGCGCGTGGCGGTCGACGCCCTCGCCGTCTTCGTCCACAAGGACAACCCGGTGAGCGGCCTGACCCTGGCCGAACTCGACGCGGCCTTTTCCTCGACCCGCCGGCTCGGCGCGCCCGCCGATCTGCGCGACTGGGGCCAACTCGGCGTGACGCCCTGGACCGGCCGGCCGGTGTCGCTGTACGGCCGCAACAGCGCCTCCGGCACCTACGGCTTTTTCAAGGAGCATGTGCTCGGCCGCGGCGACTTCAAAAACCACGTCAAGGAGCAGCCCGGTTCTTCCTCGGTCGTCCAGGCCGTCGGCGCGGATCCCTACGCACTCGGCTACACCGGCATCGGCTACCGCACCTCCGGCGTGCGCGTGCTGCCCGTGGGCGAAACCCCTGCGGACTTCGCCGAGCCCAGCTACGAGAACTGCATCAACGGCCGTTACCCGCTCGCCCGCTTCCTGGTCATCTACCTCAACAAGCAGCCGGGGCGCCCGCTCGACCCGGCCACGCGCGAGTTCATCCGCTTCATCCACAGCCGCGACGGCCAGCAAGTCGTGCTCAAGGACGGCTACTACCCCCTGCCC
>CANNUR010000018.1 GCA_947523045.1 uncultured Prosthecobacter sp. | reverse complement strand
GATCAGGCCCTCGGGATCGGACTGGCCGATGCGGCTGGCGAAGGTGGCGGTCTGGTTGTCGGCGGTGCGGCCGATGAAGCGCACGCTGCCGTCGGTGCCGACAAAGCTCGTCCCGGCCAGTGGCACCGGCACGGAACCGTCGCCAATCCCCTCGCAAAGCAGGGTGTAGCGACCCGCCTGCGGCGCGGGATTCGTCTTGCTGTAGGGCAGGTAGCGCACCCAGCCATCGGCCCAGTCGCCCTCGGGATCGCGCAGGGAGGCGGCGCAGCGCGACCAGCCTTCCGCAAAGCGCAGGCGCAGGCCGAGCGACACCCGGTTGGCGCGGGTGAAGGCGGCGACGAGCTGGCCGTCGGCGCCAAAGCTGCCCGTGAAGCGGTAGCTGACGCCACGGTAATCGACCGTGCCGCTGGCGCTGCCCTCACCGGTGACCGTGCACTTGATCCATGCGCCCCAAGCCTCGGTGTCGAGCAGGCCGCAGTAGGCGCCGGGTCGCGGCACAAAGAAGTCGGCGTCCTCAACGGCAATCACCGTGTTGCTGGTGCCGTCGACAATCGTGCCGGCCTGCGGGCTGTCGGTCAGTTCGACGGTGAAGGATTCCGGCCCCTCAAAAACGCGGTCCCAGTACACCGGCACGGCGATCGTGGCCGACATCTGACCCGGGTTGAGATAGGCCGTGCCCGACAGGCCCGGCATGTCGGCGCCCGCGCGGCAGCTGCCCGACTGCACGCGCCAGCCGACGGCGATCTGGCTCGAACTGGCGTATTGACGATACACTTCCAGGTAGGCCGTCTGTCCCTCGCGCACCCGCACCTCGCGCTGGCGCAGGCCGGTGAGCACGGCGTCGCTGATGGTTTCGTTGATGAAAACCGTGTTGGTGCTGCCGTCGGTGAAAGTGATGCCGCCGGTGGGATTGCTGAAGGCAAGACCGACGGCTTCCTGGGGCTCCTCGATGTCATCTTCAAGAAAGGGCAGCAGCACCGTGCCTGAGCGGGTGCCGGTTGGCAGCGGCAGCGTGCCGGGCAGGGTGTAGTCGACCCCGGCCGTGGCCGGATTCGCACCGTCGATGCTGTCGCTGACGAAGCTGACGCTGCCATCGCCATCGCCGCGCAGCTTGAGCAGCCGGAGCAACACGCCACCGTCGATTTCGGAACCCCTGGACTCGTTGTCAGCCCAGGCGAGCACGCCGGCGCTGCCCTGCGGATACCAGGACAGCCAGAGCTGGCTGTCGGGGGCGTTGCCACCACTGTCGCAGGCGAGGTAGTACACGTGGCCCTCGGTGGCAGCGATCGACACCCGGGTGGTGTTGTCAAGACTGCTGCCCGAGCCGCTGCCGAGCAGGTTGGTGGGTCCACTCGCGGTTGAATCGTACACGCGCAGACCAAAGCCGTCGAAGGTGCTGCCGTCCCACTGGCGTGAACCCACCAGGTCAAAATACCACGTGCCCGAAGCAGGCGCGGTCCATTCGAACCAGACACCGGGCCAGGCCAGACCGAGGTTGGCTTCCGTGCCGTTGCGCGTGGCGCCGGCGTTGCCGCGCACGACGGTGCCACTGCTGCCGGGCAGGGTCTCGGCATCCTGCCAGTGGTCGTTGATCACTTCGGCAAAACGCCACTCGAAGTCGAAGGGTTGTTCGGCATCGACGACGAGATAGACCGTCTGGCCGCGGTCGAGATCGACGGACAGGCGTTCGTTTCCGGGAAAGAGGGTGTTGCTGGTGCCATCGACAACTGTCTGCAGGGGCAGGGTGGCTGCCGGATTGCCCGGGTAGCGCAGTTCGGCGCGCAGGCCCTGGGTGTCGTTCAGGTCAAAGACACAGCGGCCGTTGGCGGGGGCCGTGTAGCCGTACCAGACCGTGTGACGGGCGGCTTCTCCGCCGACCGTCGGTTCGCCAAACTCGGCGGTGGCGCTGCGGCCGCCCTGATTGGCGTAGCTGCCTTCGCGTTCGGCGAGCAGGATGGTGTTGCTGAAACCGTCGTTGATCGGCCGGCCGCCGGTTTGGCCGTGGACCGGAGGGAGGGCGAGCAGGAGCAGGGGAAGAAGACGTTTCATGGCGATGCGGGTAGCCTACAGGAGCGGCTTGCGTGCCGGCGAGGCGAAAAGCGGTGGGCCTTCTTTTTGTTGTGCCTGACCCTCACCGGTGAATCCCGCTCACAGCGGCAGGCGCAACTGCTGCTGGGCGGGTGCAATCAGGGTCGAGACACCAATGCCGAGCAGGCGCAGCGGCCCGGTCACCAGCTGGTGGCGCGCCAGCAGGAAACAGGCGAGGCGGTAGAGATCGCGTTCGGAGGTGACCGGTTCCTCGACCCGGATCTGCCGGGTCAGGGTGGTGAAGTCGCTGTAGCGCACCTTGACCTGCACGGTCAGCGCACCGAGGCCGTGCCGGCCGAGCGATTGTGCCACGTCGAGCGCCATCTCCTTGAGCGCGGCGCGCAGGCGGCCGCGGTCCTCGGTGTCGACGCGGAAGGTGTTCTCAGCGCTGATGCTCTTGCGTTCGTCGCTCAGGTCAAGCGGCCGGTCGTCATGGCCGAAGGCACGCTCGCGCAGCTTCGCCGCGAACGAGCCGGCCACGGCGCCGAGCGACTGCGTGCTGTCCTGCAGGTCGCCGATGGTGTTCAGACCGAGCGCCTGCAGGCCCTGGGCGGTGACCGGGCCGACCCCGTGAATGGCGCCGACTGGCAGCGGCCGCAGGAAGGCGATCCGGGCGCTGTCCAAGATCAGGGTGATGCCGTCGGGCTTGTCGAAATCGCTGGCCAGCTTGGCGAGGAACTTGTTGCAGCTGATGCCGACGCTCGCCGTGAGACCGCGCTCGGCGCGGATGCGCTGCTTGATCTCCAGGGCCAGCGGCCGCGCCGCCTCGATGGCCGCATCGGCGTCGAGGCCGAGTGGCAGGCAGGCGCTGACATCGAGGTAGGCCTCGTCAACCGACACCTGTTCGATGAGCGGCGTGAAGCTCTGCAGGATCGCCATGATGGCGGCCGATTCCGCGCGGTACACCTCCATGCGCGGCCGCACAAAGATGCCATGCGGGCAGAGTCGCCCGGCGGTGCGCGAGGGCATCGCCGAGCGGACCTTGAAGGTTCGCGCCTCATAACTCGCCGCACACACGACCCCGCGCTGGTCCGGCGGCGAGCCGACAATGACCGGCTTGCCCCGGTACTCCGGATGGTCGCGCTGCTCCACCGACGCGAAAAACGCGTCCATGTCGAGATGGAGGATCACCCGGGGCATTCACGCCAACCAATTCCGCTGCCTTGTTGCGTCAAGTGCCGGACATCTGGCGGTATGCGCAGCCCCGGCGGGCAGACGGCGGCGCGAAGACAGATTTTCGGCCAGGGGTGGCAGGGAGGCGCGCTCTGAGCTGCCGCCTGCCTTGCGGCGGATGCCTGCTCCACTTCCAGACCTGGCAAGGAAGCCCGGTTGCGCCACCCGCCCATCCGAAGGCCGAGTTTTTCAACAGGCGGCTCGGGGTTTCATTGCCGGGTCTCGGCCGATGCTGCCGCAGGCCAGAGCGCATTGAAGGCCTTCACGGTTTCCTCCACCAGCACCTGGCCGCCCTCGGGGCCGACGCGGCTGCTTTGGATGATGGCGCTGTAGCTGCCGCCGGCCACGGCGCGTGGGGTCGGCAGGTAGCCGCCTGAACCGGTGAGTTGGATGAGAAAGGTCTGCACGGCCGGGCTGCGCGCCTTCATTTGCACGCCGTAGTCGGTGAACAGTTCAAACTCGTTCGTGGCAATGGCGACGTCCCCAAGCCGGAGGGCGTGGAGTTCCATCTGGAAGACGCCGGACGTTCCCGCCTTCTCGGTTTCGTAGCGATCCACCACGCTCTTGTTCCAGAGGTACTTCCACTGCTCCTTGGGATCGTCCTGGTACTGCTCGACGGCCTTCCGGGCATCGGCCAGCTCCTTCTCGGTCACCTTCCGCCAGGGCAGGTCGATCTTCCTCGTGTGGTGCTGCAGCACGGCGCCGGTCACCGGCTCGAGTCTGGCGCCTTCATAGGCCTCCTCCCAGCCGCGCACGACGCGCCGGGCGACTTCCTCCAGCCGTGTGAGGCCGCGCAGACGGCGCATGCGCTCGTCGGCCGCCTTGCCGTACATCGGGCGCGGCACCTGATCACCGCCGGCGCCGGTCCAGGCGAGAATGTGCAGGTCCTTGCCGTGACGCTCGCGCAACTGGCGGCGCACCGGGTCCCAGAAGTCGGCATGGATCACCTTGAGGCCCTCGACTTCCTGCGCGGGGCAGGGAACATTCACGGCGGTGGCGATGAGCCTGTCCTGGAGATCCCAGAAGAACAGCGCGTCGAGCTGGTGATCCTCATAACCCTCGATGCCGCGAAACTCCGGCACGTGGGTGGCGCCATACATCTTGGCGGGTCCGTCCGCGTAGGTCGCACGGCGGTTCTGCGCGATCACGGCCTGGCCCTGACCCCAGCCGGCCTTGGCTGGCTTGCGGCTGTTCCAGCTCTGCACCGCGGCCTCCACCAGGCGGTCGACCAGGAAATGGGTGTATTCCATCGGCAGCATCACCCTCCTGCCGAGCAGGCTGTAGCGGTCACCCTTCATCGTCACCGGCGCGGTGTGCGTGTGCGTGGCATTGAGGAAGAGCTTGTTCAGATCCAGTCCAGGCAACTTGCCCTGCGCCTTCTCGCGCACCAGCTCGATGAGCCCCTGGCGGATGGCCACGAGGTCGCATGAAATCATGAGGGCTTGGTCCAGCGACTGGTCGCCCTCGCGGGATTCCAGGGCCAGCGCGCTGACAAAGATCGGTGTCTCGGGTTTTTCCGAGATGCGCACATGCATCTGCCCGTCCAACGCCACCGGGCGGTCAGGCGTGATGTCCACGGTCGCCGCGCCCACATGAAGGTCAGCGGCCAAACCCAGGGCAGGGGAAGTGACGATGAGGAGGGACAGGAAAAGGTGACGCATGGGGGTACTACATCGCCGACGCCAGGCCCCTATCAGTGCGGCGGTGGCGAGACGACGGCAACCGGCTTCAGGAGCTGCGAATATCCCGGCGACAGGTCGCGTAGAAGAAGAACCGCCGCACCGTCCAACCCTCGCGCATGACAAATCCATCCCCTTTTCCGACCTCGGGCACCCGTCGCTCTTTTCTCAGCACGTCAGGAACCGCGCTTCTGGGCAGTTTGCTGGGGCATGGCGTCCTTGGAGCCGAGGCGTCGAAGGCACTGCCGGCGGGCTGGCATTTGCGCATGGGTCACGCGCAAACCCCGGAGGAGGCGATTGCGGAACTGGAAGCCTTCAAAAAGGCCACGCCGGATCTGGCCAGCTGGGAAAAGCGCAAGGCGGCCATCCGCCAGGGCATCCTCGAAGGCGCGCGGCTGGCGAACCCGCCGGAGAAGCCCGCCCTGGATCCTGTCTATTCCAACAAGCGGACCTATGAAGGCTACACGGCGGAGAGCGTCCACATCCGCAGTTGGCCCGGCTTCTACGTCACCGGCACGCTGTATCGGCCCCTCGACATGAAGCCGCCTTATGCGGGCATTGTTTCCGCCCATGGCCACGGCGGGCGCTTTTTGCCCTCGCGCCAGACGCGCTGTGCGGTGCTGGCGCGCATGGGGGCCGTGGTGTTCCACTATGACATGGTGGGTTATGGCGACACGAAAAAGGCGGGTTGGGATCACGGCAAGGTGCCGGAGATCCAGCGCCTGATTCTGTGGAACTGCCTCCGCGCTGTGGATTTTGTGGCTTCCATGGAAGGCGTTGATCCCAAGCGCATCGGCATGACGGGCAATTCCGGCGGCGCCACCCAGACCTTCCTGACCGCCGCCCTGGATGAGCGCATCGCGGTGGCCGTGCCGAGTTGCCAGGTGTCCGCGCATTTCTTTGGCGGCTGCCCGTGTGAAAGCGGCATGCCGATCCATTGGGGGCCGAATCACAAGACCAACAATGCCGAGATTGCAGCCATGGCCGCGCCACGGCCCCAGCTCATCCTTTCCAATGGCGCCGATTACACGCAGAACACCCCGCAGGTGGAGTTCCCCTACATCCAGCACATCTACAGCCTCTACGGCGCGGCGGACAAGGTCGTGAACGCGCATTTCCCGCTCGAGGGACATGACTATGGGCCGAGCAAGCGCCTGGCGGCCTATCCGTTTTTCATCCGGCATCTCGGACTCAACAGCCTGCGCGTCTGGGCCAAGGAGGCGCAGATCAACGAGACTTTCGCCAGGGTCGAAACGGAAGAAGAGATGCTCGTCTTCAATGACAAGCATCCCTGGCCGAAAGATGCAGTGGCACCCAACACACCGCTGCCCTTCTGAAGGGGCTCTTCTTCTGAGTCAGGAGCAGCGGAGGGGTTGGGCGGCACACTCAAGGCGCCGACGACTCCGTGTGGCGGTGAGGCACGGCCAGCGCCCCTGCCTTCAGCCAGAACCTGCGCGGGTGTGGGATAGCTGAAAAGTGGCCGTGAATGGCAGCGGTGAACTGTTCCAGCTGCCGCAGCGCCTCCTTGGAGGCGCATCGTTCATGGATCATGAACGTGGTGGGCAGGGCTGGATTCGAACCAGCGTAGGCGTAAGCCAGCAGATTTACAGTCTGCCCCCTTTAGCCACTCGGGCACCTACCCATTTCTCGCGGAGAGAGCATGCAACAAACGCGGGTCGGGGCGGATTGCAAGGAGGATTTTGACGAATGACGAATGACGAATGCGGAGGGACGGCGCAATCTGGCGCAGTGGTGCGCGCCCGCTGGCGGGGTGTGCCTGTTCGGAGCCATTCCCCGCTCTTGACTCTGCGCCCTCACCGCCGCCGGCGGTGGTCGCGGGGGCGGCCGGCTTGGCGGGTGACGGCGGTGGGGTTGCGGCCGTGCAGGACCTTGAAGCTGCCGTTTTCGGCGACGGTGCGATGGCTTTCAAAGGCCTCGCTCATCAGGTTCTCGTAAGGCAGGTGGCGGTTGGCGACCAGCCAGAGTTCGCCGCCGGGCTTGAGGGCCTGGGCGGCGCTGGTGATGAACTTCAGGCCGATGAGGGCGTTGGCGTCGCGACCATCGTGAAAGGGCGGGTTCATGACGATGACGTCGTAGCGGGCGCCGCCGAGCCCCTGGGTGACGTCGGACCAGTGCAGTTTCGGCCGGATCGGGCAGAGCACGAGGCCGGTGTTGCGGCGCGCGCACTCGAGGCCGCGGGCATCGGCCTCATACAGGTCGAGGCTGTCGAGGTCGTGGCAGTGGCGCAGCAGGTGATCGCTCAGGAACCCCCAGCCGCAGCCAAGGTCAGCGGCTGCCCCGCGCAGGGTGGCGGGCAGGTGGGCGGCGAGCAGGGCTGAACCCTCGTCGATGTGATCCCAGTGGAACAGTCCCGGCATCGACCAGAAGCGGCCGTCGAGGATGCGCCGCATGGCGCCGTTCTGTTGCCAGGTGGCGAGTTTGTCGGTCTTCCAGGCCGGATGCTTGCGGGTCCAGAAGACGCGGCAGTGGTTCTTGGACACGGTCTGCACCTCGCCGGCGACGTCGGCGAGCTGCTGCTCCATGCGTTTGGCGCCCCAGTCATTGTGCAGGGCGACGATGAGCGTGCCACCCTCGGCAAGGTGGTCGTGGGCGCGGGCGAAATCGGCGAGCACGGTGTCGCGCTGGCGCTCGGGCAGGAGCAGGACGGTGTCGAACTCGCCGGTGGCTTCGCGGGTGCTGGTGATGCCGTCGCGCTGGAGGGCGGCGGCGGCGGGTTTCCAGATCTGCTGGCAGGTCAGCTTGCCGGGCAGGACGGCGAGCGCCGGATGGGCCTGGGCATGCAGGAACAGCAGGCGCCCCTCGAGCGGCAGTTCCGGATGGGTGTCGAGGGTGTGGAAGAGGGCGTCGAGGGCTTTCATCCGCCGCTTAGGAGTAGAGGAAGGTGGTCAGCGGGCTGGTGGCGCTGGCTTCGGGGCGGCTTTCGGCCAGGCCGATTTCGTGGGCGGCGCGACCGGCTTCGACCGCGGCCCTGAAGGCGGACGCCATGCGCGCCGGATCGGCGGCAATGGCGATGGCCGTATTGACCAGAACGGCGTCGGCGCCCATCTCCAGGGCTTCGGCGGCGTGGCTGGGTGCGCCGATGCCGGCGTCGACCACGACCGGCACGGTGGCCTGGCTGAGGATGATCTCGATCTGCCGGCGCGTGGTGATGCCCTGGTGCGAGCCGATGGGCGAGCCGAGCGGCATGACGGTGGCGGTGCCGACGTCCTGCAGGCGGCGGGCGAGCACGGGGTCGGCATTGATGTAGGGCAGGACGGTGAAGCCTTCCTGCACCAGCACTTCCGCGGCCTTGAGGGTCTCGATCGGATCGGGCAGCAGGTAACGCGGGTCCGGATGGATCTCCAGCTTCACCCAGTTGGGCAGGCCGGCGGCGACCGCGAGACGGGCGAGGCGCACCGCCTCCTCAGCCGTGCTGGCGCCGCTGGTGTTGGGCAGCAGCAGCACGTCCTTGGGGATGAAGTCGAGGATGTTGGCGAAGGGATCGCCTTGGCCGGAGAGATCGGCGCGGCGCAGGGCGACCGTGACGATCTCCGTGCCGGAGGCGACGATGGCTTCGCGCATGAGTTCACCGGAGGCGAACTTGCCGGTGCCGAGCATCAGCCGCGACTGGAAGCGGCGGCCGGCGATGGTGAGGGGCTGGTTCGGGGGCATGGGATCAGGCGCTGAGGACGCGCTCGAGCAGGGCCGGCACGGGGAGCTGGATGCCGATGAAGAAATCGCCGAACTCACCGAATTGCGTCGTCACCTCGTCCCAGCGCATTTCATAGACGATGGATTTGATCTGGAAGACGTCGTGGGCAAACAGCGTGACGCCCCACTCATGGCTGTCGAGACCGGTCGAGCCGGTGATGAGCTGGCGCACCTTGCCGGCGTACTTGCGGCCGGTTTTGGCGTGGCCACCCATGAGTTCGCGGCGCTTGGCGAAGTCCTGCGCATACCAGTTGGCGCCGACGTTGCGGCGCTTGCTCATCGGGTAGAAGCACATCACCGGCCAGTCGGGCATGTTCGGGTACAGGCGGTCCTGGTAGTACTTGCTCATGTGCGCCTTCCACTCGCCGAGGCGTTTTTCGAACGCTTCCGTTCCGGGCTCCAGGCCCTCGGTCTTCTGCAGGCGCGCGGCGGCCTCCTCCTCGGACTCGCTGTACTCGGTCCACTCGGTCATTGACAGGTAGCTCCAGGAGGGCGACAGGGCGTCGGGGCCGAGGGCGAGGGCGAGCTGCTTGGCGAAGCGGTCGGAGTCCTGCATGTCGGGCGTCAGCAGCATGAAACCGAGATCGGCCTTGGGGCCGACCATGCTGAAGGTGAGCAGCTGGGTCTTCGGGTGGGCGCGGATGGCATCGACCGTGGTTTGCAGGCGGGCGGTGCGCTCGGCCTGTTCCTGGGGGGTGAGGGCGGCCCAGAGGCCGTGGTCGACGTGGAAGAAGAGGTGCTGGACGACCCAGCCTTCCTGGGGCTGGAGGGATTGGGGGGCGGTTGCCTGGCTCATGGTTGCCTTCAGCCTTACTCGGGAACCGGGCCGGCTCAACCCCGGGCGCAGGGATTCGCAAAAAGTGATTGAATCCGCGCCGGCGGGCATTACCATCCCTGCCCAACTCCAAGCAGGAGACCCAAGCAATGGCTGACGCAGCAAACAAATATTCCCAGAACATTACCGGCGCCTACTACGTGGACGATCAATGCATCGACTGCGATCTTTGCCGCGAGACCGCCCCCGCCAACTTCACCCGTGACGACGACGGCGGCCACTCCTACGTGTACAAGCAGCCGGAGACCGACGACGAGCGCGCCCAGTGCGAGGAAGCCATGGCCGGCTGCCCGGTCGAGGCGATCGGCAGCGACGGCGAATAAGCGGTCGGCGATTCCAGTTTTCGGGGCATGACCGCGTGCGGTCATGCCCTTTTTCGTGCCCAAACGGCGGACGTCAGCGGTTGGTGCGCAGGATTTCGACGTCGGCAGCCGCCGGGATGGCCGAGGCTGACTGGAACAGCACGCGCCGGAGCAGAGCGAGGGCGTGGCGTTCGTACACCGCACGGCGTCCGGCATCGGTGGCACCGCAGGCGAGTTCGGCGAGGCGGCTGGTCGGATGTTCCGGATCGCAGTGGGTTGAGCCGCGCACGCGCAGGATCGTCAGCGACGGATGGTCCAGATCGATCCAGCGGCGGGCATTGCCGTTCAGGTTCCAGGCGCCGGGTTCGGCGAGCAGGGCCAGGCATGGCACGCGCAGGTGGGCGAGGGCGTGTCGGCCGAGTCCGGCGAAGTCGACCGGGTCGAGACCGATCCAGGCAAGCGCGCGCGGGTCCTGCGCCGTGGCGAGCAGGCTGGCGAAACCGCCCATGGAATGGCCGGCATAGACAAGGCGGCCGTCGGGGGCCGTTGTGCCGAAGATTGGGGTGGACAGGATCTGCGTGGCCAGTTCGACGAGGGCGCGGGCATTGCGCTCCGGGTCGGCGAAGAACGGCAGGTTGGGGACTGCGGCGATCACTCCCTCCTGAGCCAACCGCTGGCCCCAGCCGGCGAGCACGCGGCGGTGGCGGGTGAAGCCGTGCGCCAGCAGCACGACCGGGGCGCGTCCGGATTGGGCCGGCAGGTACACATCGACCGGCACGGTGACCCCCTCAAGCTGCAGTCGATGGGTCTCGACGCGCAGCCCGTCCGGCACCGGCAGTCGTGGCACGCGGTTGGCCTGATGGGCCATCCCCAGCATGGCGCCGAGCATTGCCGCCAGCACCACCGTGGCGAACAGGCGTCGCTTCATGGCTTGGGGGTGCGCGGTGTGCTAATCGCCTCCGCGTAGACGAAGTCGCCGGTGCGGCCGTCGAAGTACTGGAAGATCACCTGGGGATGCGGGTAGGCGACCCAGCGGGTGCCGCCGAGCTGCTGCGGCAGGTTGTAGACGTTGTTGACCTGCACCACGCAGTAGTAGGGGTAGAGGCGCTGGGAACGCTCGAGGTCGGGCAGGATGTAGCTCGACCAGCGGATGTCGCAGGTGCGCGGGCCGGATCGGTACAGGCCGGTGGCCGGGCGTCCGCCCTCGTCGTTGGCGGGCACGTGGTTGACCGAGTTGAGCGGGCCGGAGGAAAACTCCCAGACGCGGTCGGTGATCTTGACGGCGAAGCTGTTGTGCAGGTCGGCGGTGAGGATGAAGACCGGTTTGCCGAGGCGGTCGAAGAACTCGATCAGCTCCTCGCGTTCGGCGAGCAGGGAGGTCCAGGCCTCGTCCTTGCCGGCGCTGAACTCATGGCCGCCGGCGCCGTCGTGCGGGATCATGAAGTTGACCGAGGAGACCAGGAAAAAGAAATCGGCGCTGCTGGTTTGCAGCGACTCCTTCAGCCAGGCTTTTTGTTCGCGTCCGAGGAAACTGAGGCCGGGCTGGGCCGGATTGGCGGGGTTGTGCATTTCGCGGTGGGTTTTGGCGTCGAGCACCAGGTAGTCGCAGTTCGACACCGTGAAGCGGCCGTAGGAGCGCCGGCCGATCGAGTAGCTGCCGGTGCTGTCGGCGTAGGCGGCGGGTTCAAGGCGCAGGCGATGCTTGTCGAGCACCTCGCGGATGGCGAAAACCCCGGCGTTAGGGTTGGCCGGCGGTTGCTTGTCGAGGCGCAGATCGTCCTCGCCGGCGTCGGCTGTGCCCCAATGCACGTGCAGGTTGGCGGCCTGGGCGAGATCGAGGCGGGTGAAGTCGGCGGCGGGATCGACGAGCACGTCGCTGCCCTTCTGCAGGGTGGCTCGGCCGAAGTGGATGTCCTGGCGGGTTTCGAAGGGGTTGGCCCAGCCGGCGTAGTCCTGCCAGGCGCGAATGCCGATGTCGCGAAAAACCGCGCGTCGCTCGCGGAAGCCGGTCGTGCCGCAGCCGCGGATGTCATTGACGAGTTCATGGTCGTCGAAGGTGAAGACGGTCGGCATGTGGCGCTGCCAGTCGGCCAGCGGCACGCCGCGACTGAGGTAGGTTTTGTAGTTCTGCCAGAGACCGGGCAGGCTGGGGGCGAGGCGGACAAGTTCCGGCGCGGTGACGGGCGTCAGGCCGGCCTCGCGCAGCCAGTCCTCCGGTGGCATGGTGCGATGCTCCTCATAGATGAAGTCGCCGTTCATGATCGAGAAGTGGACCTTGCCGTGCAATTCGCGGCGCATCGTCGTGTAGGCCGGCAGGCTTGGGCCGATGCCGCTCTTGGGGTTTTGGTTGGCGCAGGAACCGAACTGGAAGCGGAAGTTGAACAGGCCGCGCGGGTTGTGTTCCGCCTGGCGATGGGCCTCGGCATCGGGCAGGGTCAGGAAGCTGCCGGGCGGACCGCCGGGCAGTTCGCCGAGATACACCTGATAATGGTAGAGCGTCTGCGGTTGCAGACCGGTGAGGGTGAGGCTGCCGGTGAAATCGCGTTCGACACGCGTCTCGACCTCGGGCGAGACCTGGTCGAGTTGGTCGGCCTGCGTGCCGTAGCGAACCCGGAATTTCCCGGCGCGGTGGGTGCGTGTCCAGACGCGCACGCTGTCGTGCGTGACCAGGCCGAGCATGGGTCCGTGGGTGACATGGCCCGCGGTCGGAAGGGCGGGTTCGGCGGCATGCTGCGACAGGGCGGCGAGCAGGAGAAAAAGCTTGACGGGCATCGGTCAAGGTAACGCCGGCTGGGGGGCGGGCTTGCGCGGGGCTTGGTGGAGCGTGTCGGCAAGCGGGTTGTGGAAAACGGCGCGCGGCTGGCGTACCCGTCTCCCTCATGAAACGTGCCCTGCTTCTGCTCTCCCTGTCCGCCCTGCTGGCCGCCGCGGCCGAACCTGAAAAAGTCCGGCTCTGGCCCCAGGGCGCGCCGCTGGCCAAGGGGCAGGAGGACAAGGATCAGCCGTTCGTCGAAGTCTGGCGCGCGCCGGCCGACAAGGCGAATGGCGCGGCCTTTGTCGTCTGCCCGGGCGGTGGCTACGGGGGGCTGGCCTCGGATCACGAGGGCACCCAGGTGGCGCGCTGGTTCAACGGCCTCGGCGTCACGGCCGTGGTGCTGCACTACCGTCTCGGCAGCCAGGGCTACCACTACCCGGTGCAGTTGATCGACGTCCAGCGCGCGATCCGGCACGTGCGTGCCAACGCCAAGACCTACGCGATCGATCCGGCGCGCGTCGGCATCATCGGCTTCTCCGCCGGCGGGCATTTGTCGTCGATGGCGGCAACCCTGTTCGACGAAAAACCCTCGGGCATGACGAGCGACGAGGTCGACGGCTACAGCGCCCGGCCGGATGTCGCCGCGCCGACCTACGCGGTGATCTCGATGATCGATGAGTTCGCCCACTCAGGCTCGCGCAAGAACCTGCTTGGTCCGGACAACAACACCGATGAGATGGCGCGCCAGGTCAGCACGCATCTGCGGGTGACGCCGAAGACGCCACCGGTGTTTTTGTTTCAGACCGATGAGGACACGGTGGTGCCGGCGGAGAATGCCGTGAATTTTTATCTGGCCTGCCGCAAACACGGGGTGCCGGCCGAACTGCACTGCTACCGGCCCGGCCCGCACGGGGTCGGGCTGTTTCTCGGCGATCCCGTCCTGGGCACTTGGAGTGGGCACCTGCGCGACTGGCTGCGCAACCAGGGGTTCTTCCGGCCGGCGCCGCGCGCGGCGGTGAGCGGCACCCTGAAGGTCAACGGCGCGCCGGTGAGCTGGGGCAGCATCGTCTTCACTCCCGAGGATCCATCGCTGGCGGTGGCCTGCGCGCGGGTTATGCGCGGCAAGTTCAAGCTCGACGCCGCCAACGGCCCGGTGGCCGGCAGGCTGCGTCTGACGGTCAGTCACAGCGCCGCCGATGTGCCCGGGCTGCAGACGGCCGACGGCACCGCCACGGTGGGTGAGGCGTCGCCCGGTGCCGGGCCGTGGATCGTGGAGTTGCGCGAGGGCGACAACGTGCTCGACCTGCAGCTCAAGCGCTGAGTGGGGCGCAGAGCGCCTCGACCAGGGCCAGCGGCTTCGCTCCCGGCAGCGCCCCGGGTTCGAGGCGGTTCATCACGTAGGCGAAGGCGAGGCCGTGTTCCGGGTCGGCGAAGCCGAGGCAACCGCCGGCGCCGGGGTGGCCGAAGGCGCGCAGGGAGGGGCCGAAGTGGCGGCGCTGCTTTTGGCCCTGCGCATCGAGCGGATCCTTCATGACACCGGCGGCAAAGGCGGCCGGGGCGAGCAGGACAAGGTCGTCAGCCTGGGACAGCGGCGTTTCAAGCTGGCGCAGCACGCGTTCGGGGATGAGGCGTGTGCCCTGGTGGAGGCCGCCTGCGGCGAGCAGGGCGTGGAAGCCGGCGAGACCGCGCGCACTGGCAACGCCGCCCAGGCCGGCGAAACCGGCGGTGCGGAAGGCGGGCAGGTTGTACTCGGCCGGCGAATTGTAGCCGCGCGGGCTGGTGAAGGTGCGGCGGGTCAGGCTGGCGGGATCGCTCCAGGCCTTCACGAAGGCCTGCGTGGCGGGATCGGCGCGCAGCTTGCCGGGCATGACTTCGGCCATGCGCGCGCTTTCCGAGTCGGGCAGGCCGATCCAGAAATCGAGCCCGAGCGGCCGTGCCAGGGTGCGATGGAAAAACTCGCCGAGCGAAGCCGCCCCGGTCAGGCGGCGGACGATTTCATCGAGCAGGAAACCGAAGGTGCGCGCGTGGTACCCCTGGGCAGTGCCCGGCGGCCAGAGCGGTGTCTGCTGCTCGAGCGCGTGGATGACGGCGGCGTAGTCGTCGATCGGCGGCGGGGCGTCGAGCGCGCCCAGGCCGGCGGTGTGGCTGAGCACGTGGGCAAAGGTCACCGAGGTCTTGTCGCCGGCAGCGAATTCCGGCCAGGCCTCGGCCACAGGCGCCTCCAGGGGCAGATCGGCGGCGTCGAGGGCGAGCAGGGCGCAGAGGGCTGCCGGTGCCTTGGTGGCGGAGAACACCGGGGCAAGGGTGGTGGGCTTCCAGGGCCGGCTGCCGGCGCGGTCGCGATGGCCACCGGCAAGCGCCAGAATTTCGACGCCATCACGCCAGACGGAAACGGCCGCGCCGAGTTCGTCGGAGGCGGTGAAGTTGGCGTCGAAGGCGCGACGGACGGCGTCGAGGTTGGGGGTGAAAACGTCGGTCGTCATGCGGCTTCAGGCGCTTTCCAATTTGTCGCGCAGCGGGTCAAGGTCGGGATCATGGCGGGCATGACGGCGCAGGCTGCCGTCCATTTCAAACGACTGGCGCAGCAGGTGCAGCGCCTTTTCCTCCTCACCGAGGCGGGCCAGGTAGCAGCCGAGGTTGTAGTAGTAGACGGGTTTCGTGCGCAGACTGGCCGGGCCGCGCGCGAGCAGGTCGAGCGCCTCGCGGGTGCGGCCGAGTTCGTGCAGGCAGAAGGCGGCGTGGATGAAGCCTCCCGGTTGCTGGGGTTCGAGCTCGCAGAGTTTCTGGGCCACCACGAGGGCTTCGCCCCAGCGTTGTTCGCCCATCAGGCAGAGCAGGGTGAGCTCGACCACATCGCTGCGATCGAAGGCCGCCTTGGGCAACTGGCGCATCTCCTCGCGGGCCTCCGCGTGGAGGCCCAGTTCGACGTAGCCCTGGGCGGCGAGAATGCGTCGTTCCTGCTCGGTCATGGCCGCCATGGAAGGCCGGAGCACGGCGCCGGCAAGGGCTTTTGCGCTCACTCCTCCTTGCGCCTGCCGGCGTCGTAGTAAATGCGCACGTCCGCCTCGGTCGTGCCGAGCAGTTGCTGGGCGCGGCGCAGGGCGTTGCGGGTGGCGACGTTTGGATTGCTCGGACTGGCGGGGAAGAGGTTGTCCTTGCCGATCACCTCGACCATGCCGGCGTTGCGCAGCACGCGGTAGATGTCCTTCATCACGCCGCTGATGAGCACGTGACGGCCCTTGGAGCGCAGCACGCGCACCAGTTCGTCGAGCGCCATGACCGAGGTGGCGTCGAGGTGGCGGGCGTTTTTCAGGCGCAGGATGATGACGCGCAGGTTCGGGTCGGCGCAGGCCTGCTGCACCTGGGTACGGAAGAGTTCGGCGGCGCCGAAAAACAGTTCGCCCTCGACATGGACGATGGACACCGCGGGGTTCTGGCGCCGCCCCGGGTCGGCGGCCTCGGCGAGGTTGCCCTCCTGGTTGAATTCGTATTCGACCAGCGAGGGCCGGCTGGCCTTGCGCAGGTAGAGCACCAGCGAGATGCCGACGCCGGTGAAGATGGCCACGTGCAGCGGCACCATCAGGGTGGCGCCGAAGGTGACCAGGAAGGTGAGGGCATCGGAGCCGGTGGCCTGCAGGCAGATGCGGATGTTGCGGCCGTGGATCAGGGAGAGGGCAACGCAGATGATGAGCACGCCGAGGCAGGCGCGCGGCACGTGGGCGACGACCGGTCCCAGGCAGAGGGCGCCGCCGAGGCAGAGCAGGCCGTTGATCAGGGCGGCCAACGGCGTGCGCGCGCCGCTCTGGAAGTTGAGCGTGCTGCGCACGAGCGAACCGGAGGCGGGCATGCCGCTGAGGTAGGCGCAGCCCAGGTTGGCCATGCCCAGGCTGAACATGTCCTGGTTGCCGTCGACGCGCTGGCCCTTGAGGCTGGCCAGGGTCTTGGCCATCGACGAGCTTTCCAGGGTTGCCAGGAAGGCGAGCGCCACGGCCAGGCCGAAGAGCCGGCTGAAATCACCGAGGAAGCGCGGCGAGGCGAAGTCGGGGAAGGGCGGCAGCAGGTCGAGCCAGGTGAAGCTGGCATCGCGGAAGGTGGCGACCTCAATCTGCAGCGAGCGCAGGCCAAGGCCGAGCAGGGTGCCGGCGATCAGCGCCATGGCCAGCGCCGGCCAGGCCGGGCGCAGGCGGCGGATGCCAAAGAACAACAGGGCGGTTGCTGCGGCCAGCCCGAGCCCGGTCAAATCCGTCTCGCCCAGTTTTTGCACCAGCTGCCAGAGGATGCCTGGCAGCGTGCGTGGCTGATAAGAGGTGCCATCGGCCAGCGGCACGGCCAGGCTGAGGCCGAGCACACCGGTGAGCTGGTTGGCGACGATGAGCACGGCGGCGCCGGTGACGTAGCCGACGATGACCGCGCGGCTGATGTACTGGGTCAGCTCCGCCACGCGCAGCCAGGCGCCGAGGATGAGCAGGGCGCCGACCAGAAAGACCAGCAGCGGCATCAGCGCCAGGCGGTCGAGGTGCGGCTCGGCGGCGAAGTAGGAGAAGATCATGAAGGCCGTCGCATTCGTCGGCCCGAGCACGGTGAAGCGCGAGCTGCCGAACAGCGCGCCGACCAGGGCCGCCACCGCCGAGCACATGACGCCGAACTGCAGGGGCAGGCCGGCGACGGCGGCGTAGGCCATGCTCTGCGGGATGTCGAGCAGGGCTACGCTGGCCCCGGCCTTGGCATCGGAACGGAACAGCGGCAGGCGGTAGCCGCGCAGGTGTCGCCGCAGCGGCAGAGGATCAAGGGCGTTGTCCGTCAGACTGTCCTGTACCAAGCCGCGCCCCTGCCGCAAAAGGCCGCGGAGGAGCTGCCACCAGGAGGGTGTGGACGGGCTGGACACGCTTTCAGGTTAGCGGGAATGCCGGCAGGGGCAAGGCGGGGGACGGGGGGAGGGGGAATTTCGGATTTCAGAGCGTCTGAGATTTGAGATTTTCAGGCGTGCTTGCTTTCCGGTCGCGCCGTGCTGTGTTCGGGGCGTGCCGCCACCGAAGAAAACCGCCACCGCCAGCCAGGTCCATGTCGTTCTGGGCAGCGACGATGCGCGCGTCAAGGAGGCGGCCATGCAGATCGTGCGCCGGTTGACTCCACCCGACGCGGGTGATTTCGCCAACGAGATCATTGAGGGCAACGCCGACAACGCCGAGCATGCCGGCCAGATCTGTGCGCGCACGATCGAGGCCCTGCAGACGATGCCGTTTTTTGGCGGTGCCAAGATCGTCTGGCTGCGTGCGGCGAATTTTCTCGGCGACAGCCAGACTGGCCGCGCCCAGGCGGCGGTGCAGGGCTTTGAAAACCTGCTCGACGTGCTCGAGGCCGGGCTCGGTCCCGACGTCAAATTCGTGCTCAGCGCCAACAGCATCGACAAGCGTCGTACGGCCTTCAAGCGCCTGGGCAAGCTTGCCGAGATGCAGGTCTACGACAAGCCCGACACCAGCAAGGCCGGCTGGGAGCAGGCGGTCATGGGGCAGGCGGCGGAAAAGGCGCGCGAGCTGGGTCTGACCTTTGAGTCCGGCGCCCTGGAGCTGCTGGTGCAGATGGCCGGCGATGACACCCGCCAGCTGGAGAACGAGATTGAGAAGATCGATCTCTACCTGGGCGAGCGCCGTCGCTGCGGCCTGAAGACCGTGCGCGAGCTGGTGTCGATGAGCCGCGCCGGCGTCATCTGGGAGATCGGCAATGCCATCGCCGCGCGCGACCTGCCGCGCGCGCTCGACCTGCTCGACGTGCTGCTCTATCAGGGGCAGAATGCCATCGGCATCCTGCTCGGCGCCATCGTGCCGCGCGTCCGCAGCCTGCTCATCGCCAAGGAGCTTGCCTCCAAGCACAAGATTCGCACCGGCAACTACAGCGCCTTTTGCACGAGCCTGGAGGCCCTGCCGCCGGCAGCCGTTGCCCATATTCCCCGCAAGAAGGATGGCACGGGCTTCAACGCCTACCCGGTTTTCCTCGCGGTGGGCGAGGCGACGAAATTCAGCCTCGACGAATTGCATGTCGGGCTCGCCGCCTGTCTCGATGCCAACGCCAAGCTGGTCACCACCCAGCTCGATGCCAAGGTCGTGCTGGAACGTCTGCTGGTCGGCCTGCTGGCGCCGCCGGCTCGCCCCGTTCGCCATCCCACCATGCGCGCGGCTTGAGCCGACTCGGCTTGCCCGGAACCGATTCCAGGCGTAAGGGAAAGCATGGCCTCCTCTGATCCGCCCGCCTTTCCCTTCCAGGGACAGCTCTCCTTCAATCCGATGCAGGTCCTGCTTGGCTTGGCTGGTTTGCTTCTCGTGACAGGCGTCCTGTCGAGCTTTTACCAAGTGCCCGCCGAATCGGTCGCGGTCGTTCAGCGCTTCGGCAAGTACCTCGACACCGCCCAGCCCGGCCTCAACTTCAAGCTGCCCTTCGGCATCGACCGCGTGACGCAGCTGGAGACCCGCCGCCAGCTCAAGCTCGAGTTTGGCTACGCCAGCCCTGGCGCCACCAACGACTTCCAATACAACCCGGACCGCCAGGAACAGGCCTTTGAAAAGAACATGGTCACCGGCGATCTCAATGCCGCCGTGGTCGAGTGGGTGGTGCAATTCACCATCGCCGATGCCCGCGAGTACCTCTTCCACTTCCTCGCCCCCCAGCAGACCCTGCGCGACATTTCAGAATCCGTCATGCGCGAGGTGGTCGGCGATCGCACGATCGACGAGGTGCTGACGGTCGGTCGCCAGGAAATCGAGGCACGCGCCTTTGAGCGCCTGAAAGAACTCACCCGCAACCTGAAGATGGGCATCCAGATCGATCAGGTGCAGCTCGGCAACGTCAATCCGCCGACGGAGGTGAAGAACAGCTTCGACGAGGTCAACCGCGCCCAGCAGGAGAAGGAATCGGCCATCAACGCCGCCAGCGGCGAGTACAACCGCGTCATCCCCGAGGCGCGCGGCAAGGCTGAGCAGAGCATCAGTCAGGCCGAGGGTTATGCGGCCAAGCGTGTCAATGAGGCGGAGGGCGATGCCACCCGCTTCACCGCCCTGCTCGCCGAGTACCAGAAGGCGCCGGAGGTGACTCGCCAGCGCCTCTATTTGGAGACACTCACCGAAATCCTGCCTGCTCTGTCCGGAAAGGTCATCGTCGATGATCGACTGCCGCAGTTCCTGCCCCTGCTCAACCTCGACGCCCCCGCCAAGTGATGAAAGCCGCTCTCCCCCTCCTTCTTTTGGTCGCCGGCGTCCTGGTGGCGCTGGTCGGCGGCGCCAGTCTGTATACGGTCAGTGAAACCGAACAGATCGTGGTCACCCAGTTCGGCAAACCGGTCGGCGAGCCGGTGGTCGAGGCCGGACTGCATTTCAAGCTGCCCTTCATTCAGAAAGTGCTGCGTTTCGACAAGCGCCTGCTGCCCTGGGATGGGCCGACCAGTCCGATGCCGACCCGCGACAAGGTCTACATTGAGGTCAACACCTTCGCCCGCTGGCGCATCAGCGACCCGCGCGTGTTTCTGGAAAAGCTGCGCGACGAGCGCGGTGCCATCTCGCGCCTGACGGACATCCTTGGCAGCGAGACCCGCAACGTCATCGCCCGGCATGACTTCATCGAGGCGGTGCGCACCACCAAGGATCGCACGGTGGCCCGCGAGGCCGGTATCGGTGCCACCGTGGCCGATGCGCGCATCGGTGTGCTGCCGCCGATCCGCAAGGGGCGAGGCGTGCTCGAGAAGGAGATCTTTGACATGGCGCGCGGCAAGGTCACCGGCTTCGGCATTGAACTCATGGATGTGCGCTTCAAGCGCATCAACTACAACCCCTCGGTCAGCCAGACCATTTATCAGCGCATGATCAGCGAGCGCACCCAGATCGCCGAACGCTACAAGTCCGAGGGCGCGGGCGAGGCGGCCAAGATTCTCGGCCAGCGCGAGCGCGACCTGCAGACCATCGAGTCCGAGGCCTATCGCAAGGTCCAGGAGATCGAGGGCGCTGCCGACGCCAAGGCCACCGAGATTTATGCGCGCGCCTACAACGGCACGGCCGAGGCGCGTGAACTCTTCGACTTCCTCAAGTCGATGGAGACCCTGAAAAAGACCCTGACCGGCGACACCCGCCTCGTCCTCAGCACCGAGTCCGACCTGCTGCGCTACCTCAAGTCGCCGTTCCGGCCGGCACCCGATTCGGGGCTGCCTGGCGATCCGTTGCAGAGACTGCCGAGCCTGCTGGAGGTCAAACCCTGAACGAAAAGTTTCAGGTTGAAGGTTTCAGGTTTCAAGTTGCAGATCGGCGCTCTCAGCGCTTCACCACCGCATCGCGATCGCGTTCGGCAAGGCGTTCGAGGGTGGCGCGCAGGGCGGTGACACGGTCGGGGTGCTCGCGGGCGAGGTCGCTGGCTTCGTGGGGATCCTCGCTCAGGTGGAAGAGCTCGGCCTTGTCGGCCGCCTGGCCCTTGGCGGGGGTGTGGATCAGCTTCCAACCGTCGTCCTGCACGGCGCGGGCGCGGAAGCCGGGGGCGGCCCAGTACAGCGGTCTCTGAGGCGCGGGTTCAGCGCCACTGAGGGCGGGCCAGAGGTTGCTGCCGTCCCACTTGAGATCCTGATCCGACGTCCAGCCGGCGAGGGCGCAGAGGGTCGGCATCCAGTCGCTGATGTGCATGGGCGCTTCGAACTTGCCGGCCTTTAAAACCCCGGGCCAACTGGCCACGGTCGGCACGCGGATGCCGCCTTCATAAAGATCGCCCTTCTTGCCGCGCAGCGGCCGGTTGTCGCCCGGCAGGTTGCCCTGCGGATAGGCGTCGGCCGGGTACTTGGTGTCGTTGTTTTCCGCCGTGCTGCCGCCGTTGTCGCTGGTGAAGACGAGCAGGGTGGACTCGCGCTTGCCGGCGCGCTCCAGGGCTTGGATCAGCCGGCCGACGGCATCGTCGAGGTGCATGATGCAGGCGGCGTAGTGGCGGGCGACGTCGCCGCTGATCGTCGCTGGCACACGGTCGAGCCAGGCCTGCGGTTCCTTGACCGGCAGGTGCACGGCGGTGTAGGGCACGTAGAGAAAGAAGGGCTGCTCGTCGCGCCCGCCGATCCAGCGGACGGCTTCCTCAGTGATGAGATCGGTGACGTGGCCGGTTTCGGTGTGGAGCTTGCCGTTGCGGTGCCAGGTGACACTGTAGGGGCCCTTTTTGTAGAAGTGGTCGTAGGGACCGACGCCGCCGGCGAGCGAGCCGTAGCTGTGGTCGAAGCCGTAGGTGTTGGGGCCGGCCTCGGGGCTGGAGCCAAGGTGCCATTTGCCGGTCAGGCAGGTGGTGTAACCCGCGGTCTTGAGGGCGCGTGGCAGGGTGACCGTGTCCGGCGGCAGGGCGCGTTCGTTCTGCGGTGAGGTGACGCCAAAGCGGCTCCAGTAGCGACCGGTCAGCAGGCCGGCGCGGGTGGGGGTGCAGACAGGGGCGACATAATGACGCGTGAGTTCGAGGCCTTCGCGGGCGAGTCGGTCGAGATGCGGGGTCGGCGCGCGGCCGCCATGGAAGCCGACATCGGCCCAGCCCAGGTCGTCGGCGATGATGAAGACAATGTTGGGTCGCGGTGCCGCGGCTGCGGCGAGTGAGGCGAGCAGAAGGAAGAGCAGGGTGCGCATGGCGAGGTGAACGATGGGGATGGCGTGGGCTTGCGGGAGAATGCTGGATGCACGGGCAAACCCACCTGGGTGCGAGGGCAAACCCACCTGGGTGCGAGGCCCGCGCGCCGGCTTGCGGGGGGCGGAGAGAGATGCTTGGCTGTGGCATGCGCATCTTTGGATTGACGGTCCTGGCCGTGCTGGCTGGCTGTGGTCGGTCAGTTCAGGAGGTTGCCGGTCCGACGAGCTGGGATCTGCTGTCGCCGGCGCACGCGGCCGGGTGGCGGTCGGCTGGCATTCCCGAGCAGGGAGAGGCGGTGGTGCGCGAGGGCGAGATTCATCTCGCGGCCGGTTTGCCGATGACGGGGATTGCGTTTGCCGATTGGGCAGCGGCCGGCCTGCCCGGCACGGGCTACGCGGTGGAGTACGAGGCGATGCGGGTCGAGGGCGAGGACATTTTCGGCATGCTGACCTTCCCGGTGGTGAGCCATGAGGCCCATGCCACCTTTGTGCTCGGCGGCTGGGGCGGCACGGTGACCGGCATTTCCAGCATCGACTTCGCCGATGCCAATGAAAACAGTACGCGCGGCGAGCAGCGCTTTGAGAACGATCGCTGGTACCGCGTGCGCCTGGAGGTGCGGCCCGATGACCTGCGTGCCTGGGTGGAGGGCCGCCCGGTGGTCAATGTCAGCATCAAGGGGCGCAAGGTCTGCCTGCGCCCCGGCTTCATCGACCACTGCCTGCCGTTTGGCTTCGCCAGCTGGAATACGGAAGCGCGAATCCGGGCGGTGCGGGTGGAGAAGCTGGGGGCAAGGGATAAGGGATAAGGGATAAGGCGGCGGCAACAGTGGTCGCTGTTCAACCGTTTCTGTGGGTGAGTTCATGCATCCAGTCGAACACCAAATCCTGCAGAGCCGGCGCGAGTTTTTGGCGACCAGCGCCAACGGCATCGGTGCGCTGGCGCTTGGAGCGCTGCTGACTCAGGAGGGGGTGATCTCTGCCGCGCCGCCGGCCGATCCGCTGGCGCCGCGCGCGCCGCATTTTCCGGGGCGGGCGAAGAACTGCATCTTCATCTTCATGGAGGGGGCACCCTCGCAGATGGATCTGTTCGATCCGAAGCCGAAGCTCAACGAGTTGGACGGGCAGCCGCTGCCGGAGAGCATGACGAAGAACGTGCGCTTTGCCTTCATCAAGAAGGAGACCGCCCGGCTCATGGGTAGTCCGCGCAAGTTTGCCAGGTACGGTCAGTCGGGAATGGAGTTCAGCGACCTGCTGCCGCACATGGCGAAAACCGCCGATGAGTGGCTGATGATTCGCAGCCTGCACACCGACCAGTTCAATCATCATCCGGGCCAACTGGTTCTGCACTGCGGGCGGGCGATGTTTGGTCTGCCGACGGTGGGTTCCTGGCTCAACTACGGCCTGGGCAGTCCCTCGCAGAACCTGCCCGGTTACGTCGTGCTCAGTGCCGGGCGCGGCACCAGTGGCGGCGCCTCGCTCTGGCAGAGCGGCTTTTTGCCCAGTTCCTACGCCGGTGTGCTGTTCCGCAACCAGGGCGAGCCGGTGCTCAATCTGAAGAACCCGCCTGGGCTGCCGATGAACCTGCAGCGCAAGGGGCTCGACACGTTGCTGGAACTGAACCAGTCGAGCTTCAGCCATTTCAACGATCCCGAGATCGCCAGTCGCATCGCCGCCTACGAACTCGCCTTTCGCATGCAGTCGGCCGCCCCGGAACTGATCGATCTCTCGTCCGAGGATCCGAAGACCCTGGAGCGTTACGGGGTCAACCGCCCCGACCCGCCGATCCAGGCCCAGCGCGGCGGTGGTCCCGGGCAGTACAAGGCCTTTGCCACCAACTGCCTGCTGGCGCGGCGCATGGTCGAGCGCGGGGTCCGCTTCGTCAGCCTGATGCACGCGAGCTGGGACCATCATTCCAACCTCGACAACGAGCTCGCCTACAACGCCGGTATGGCGGATCAGCCGATCGCCGCCCTCATCCAGGATCTCAAGCAGCGCGGCCTGCTCGAGGACACGCTGGTGGTCTGGGGTAGCGAGTTCGGGCGCACACCGCTCGGCGAAAACCGCAATGGCAGTCCGAACGTCACCGGTCGCGATCATCATCCCTTCGCCTTCACCATGCTGATGGCCGGCGGCGGCATCAAGGCCGGGCACACCTACGGCGAGACCGACGAAATTGGCTGGAGCATCGTGCGCGACCCGGTGGATCTGCACGATTTCCATGCCACCCTGCTGCACCAGTTCGGCTTCGATCACCTGAGGTTGACCCACCGCTTCCAGGGGCGTGATTTCCGGCTGACCGATGTCTCCGGTCGGGTGATCCGCGACTGGATCGCCTGACCGTGCATTTCCTGCTGGAAGCCCGGGGGTGGCGATCGTTAGTCTATCCGAAGCCATGTCCACGCC
>CANNUR010000017.1 GCA_947523045.1 uncultured Prosthecobacter sp. | reverse complement strand
GGTCTCCGTGCCGATGAGGATCGAGGTCGGCCGCTGACGGAACTGCCGCGCCGCCCAGCGATCAAAGGCGTCGTTGACGCCGAACCAATCGGCCGACCGACCCGGCCGCAGGCGATCGCGCAGGGCCTTCCACAGCACCGGCCAGGGGTACTCGTGAGTGAGCGCCGGATTCAACCCGGGCAGGTCGCGACTCGCCAGCGCCGCCGATCCCATCACCGCGGCCAGGCGCCCGCCCCACTTGCCGGGGCGCGCCTGCAGCGAACAGAGAAAGACCTCCAGCAGCCCCGCCTCCTGCGCCGCCAGCGCGAGCTGGAACGCCTGATGCACGCCGGAATACGCGACGGTCACGGGGTTGGGAGGGGGAGGGGGAGGGGGCAAGTTACAAGTTTAAAGTTGAAGGTTTAAAGTTGGGAAGACAGGGGGAGTTGATGGCTGATCGTTGATGGTTGATGGAAAAACCCAATCCAAGTCCGCCGGTTCTGCGATCCATCAACGATCAATCATCATCCATCAACTTCTCCCGCTGGAACCAGAGATGATCGTTGATGGCTGATCGTTGATAGAAAAAACCAAAGCCCCGGCCATCCGACTCTGAGCTCCATCAACCATCAACGATCATCCATCAACAGCCCCTCCCCCAACGCTGCTCGCCAGCGCCCTTTGAATTCCAACCAAGTCTTCCGCGAAACTCCACCGCTGGATGATTTCCAGACTCGCCTGGCCGGCGCGTTCGCGCAGGGCGGGATCGAGCAGAAACGGGCGCAGGGCGGCCGCGAGCGCGGCGGCATCGCCGGCGGCAAAAACGTCGCCATTGACGCCTGGTCGGACGAGGTCGGGCCAGCAGCCGACCTGGTCGCTGGCAAGGATCGGTTTACCGGCGTTCATCACCTCATTGACCACCAGGCCGAAGGGTTCGTAGGTCGAGGGAATGACAAAGAGGTCGACGAGATCGTAGAGTGCCGGCAGCTCGGATTGGTTGCGAAAGCCCGCGAAGCAGGCGCGCCCCGGCAGCAGCTCGGCGGCCAGCACTTCCAGCTGCGGCCGCAGGTCGCCATCGCCGACGACGAGCAACTGCGCCGACTCCTGCGCCAGCGCGCGGATCAGGGTGGCGGCATCCTTCTTGGCGATGAGTTTGCCGCAGAACAGCACAATGGGCCGGTCGGCGTCCAGGCCAAGCTGGCGGCGCAGCTCCTCGCGACGCGGCCGGGCCTCGGCGGCGCGACGCTGAAAGAAGGCGTTGTCCACGGCATAGGGCACCGAAAAGATCCGCTCGTCCGGCACGCCGTAGGCGCGGTAAAAGGCGGCGTTCCAGGAACCGACCGCCAGGCAGGCGGCGACGCGACGGAAACGCCGGGTGTAGATCTGGCGGTGCAGCCAGCGTCGCAGCGGGCCGCCGCGCCGGCCCGGCAGGGTGCTGTCGCCCCGGATCAGCAGGGGCAGGCGCAGCCGCGCCGCCACCTCCCAGGCCGCCAAGTCCATGGGCTGGCTCCAGCCATGCGCCCAGATCGCCTGCGCGCCGATTCTGCGGGCATGCGCCAGGAGTGGCTGACTGAGCGACGCACGATCACCTGCACGATCGAGAACCCCCGAGGGATACCCCTCGCGCAGCGGCAGGTCCCAGGCCACCTCACGGTTGAACTCGGGATCAAAGAACGGCTGTTCGTCGCGCGCGTAAACGACTTCCAGATCGAGACCGCCGGCGACCAAATACCGCACCAGCGGACTCTGGTACTGCACGGGGTGCGGCAGAGCGTAGAGGAGTTTCATGCGACTTCGCACCAGACTGGCTCACCCCATAGGGGAGTCAGCTCCAGGATTTCCCTGCCCTGCAGGTCCAACCAACGATAGCCAAGCTCGCGTTTGAGCCAGCGCAGAGCTTCGAGTTCCGGGGCATCCATGCCAGCCGCGTGAATCTCAAAGAAGAGTTGGGGGCGATGCTGTGACAGCAGTTGCTTGGCGCCTCGGATCACCCCCAGGCCACCGCCTTCGACGTCGATCTTGATCAGGTCGGGGGCGGCTTCCCCTTGGGCCAGCAAACCATCCAGGCTGAGGCAGGCAACCTCGCTCTCTTCCACGGACAAGGCCGCATGCGCCCGGGATTCCGCCAGGCCACCGGTGGTATGCTGGCCGGGATTGAAGTTGAAGCGGCGAGGATGATCGTCCTCAGCGACCGCCGCCTCAAAAACCTTGACGGAAGTCACGCCGTTGAGAACCAAATTGCGGCGCAGGCGAGCCGCGTTTTCGGCTGCCGGCTCAAAGGCCAAAACCCGCCCACCGGGCGCCGTGAGCGCCGCGAAAAACAGGCTCATCTGACCGCAGTTGGCACCAATGTCATACACCGTCTGCCCCACCCTCAACCGCTTGGCGAGGAAGCGAAAATTCAAATGATCGAAACCCAGCGCATAGGTCAAGCCCATGCCGGGAACAACCTCAAAAGACCACCCGCACAGCGGCCCCCGCAGGACATGGCGCACCGATCCATGAGGATACAGCTTACGAATGAGTTTCTGTGGCCAGTTCATTCAGTGAGGCTCTATCGCGACATCAAGCTAAAGGCGGCCTGCCTCTCACGCGGCACGAAATACGTGTTGGGAACGCAGGCACTCACGACAGCAACTGTGGCAGGATCGACGGCGATGTAATCGGCTTGAGCGAATCGCGCATAGACATCGGCCGCAGTGTCGGCGCCCACTTCGATGTAGAAAATGGGACGCACCTCTTTCAACAAACGCTCTGCGCCACAGAGAGCCATCCATTCCGCACCCTCAATGTCGATTTTCACAAAATCCGGCGGTGGCTGACTGTCCAGCAAAGTGTCAAGCGTCAGCGTCGGCACGAACTGCCGCATTCGAACTCCGCCCATCTGCGTTCGTCCGCCGGCGACTTCGAGTGCATTGGATGCACGCCCACCATCGGCAATCAAGAACGTCATCACTCCAACTTTGTCCGCTACCGCCGCAGGCACGATGCGTATGTCGCAATCGGCATAGGCCGGCAGCAGCCGCGTTTGGTTCAGCAAAACCGCAAGCCAAACATCGGCTTCAACGGCCACCACCGTGCCAGCCCTTGCCTGTAGGGCACTGGCAAAACTGAATACACCCAGATTGGCACCAATGTCCCAGACCACCGACGTCTCATGCAGATGCTGACAGGCCATCCGAATCAACTCTCGGTCTTCCGATTGCACGCCCGGTTTGAGGTACTTCAATTGCGCATCTGGCGCCACAAAAAGCGGGACCTCAAAACCATCGACACGCAAGGTGCGGTGATAGGCCAGCCCTCGACAAAGCTTTCGTAGCAAATTGCGCAGCATAAGGTGAGATGGAAAAGGCATCCCCTCAAGCCGAGTGATACACCCGGCTTAGCACCACCGCGAGCTGCTGGCGCAGGCGGCGCCAGCGCAGCTCCTCCGGGGGCCAGGAGTGCACGGGGCCGTCGGCGTAGTGCCAGAAGCGGCGGTGGGCGTTGCCGACCCCGCGCCCGTGGCGCAGCAGTTCGAGCAGATCGTTGCGGCGCCAGGGTTTGGGGGCGTCGGCGGCGTGCCAGAGCACGCTCATGCCGGGTGCAAAGCCCATGCCCTCGGGACCGAGGCTGCTGATCCGCGTCGGATGAGCCAAAGCGGCGACGTTGAGCGTGTCCTGATCGGTGCCGAAGAAGACGTCGAGCCGGGTGCCGGGCTTGAGCTGTTCCAGCGGCACGCCGACCGCTGGCAATTCTTCAAGGGCCTGACGCCAGGTTTCGAGCAGGGCGCGATCCTCGCGTCGCGCCCCGATGAAGCCGGAGTTGAAACCGCAAGTCATCGCCGGATCGAGCTCGAGGCCGAGTCGCTCACGCGCGAAGCTCACCCAGGCGCGGCGCAGGTAGTGGTGAGGGGCGAGTTTGGCAAAGCAGTTGTCCTCGCAGACCGCCACCCCCTGCCCCACCCAGCGCTCGAAGAAGGTCCAGGGCGCATCGACGACAAGGTCGGGATCCGCGTACCAGACCGTGCCGGCCTGCGGCTCGATCCGGTCGAGCAGGTCAAGCAGGAAGCGCGGTTTGACATGGGCAAGCAGCCAGGGCGTGTCGAGCGACTCCAGGCGCACGCGCACGGCACCCACCCGCCAGCCGCCCTCGGGGTGGCGCTCCAGCGACTCCAGCCAGGGCGGCGGCGCACCGCGCCAGCCGATGACGAAGACGCCGGTGAAACCGTTGCGCACCAGCGAGTTCAGCAGCGCGGCGACCCCGTGATGGTAGTCGCCCTCGCCGAGGGTGCAGAAGACGTGGGAGGTGGGCATGGCGAGAAATCGTCAGCGTAACAATCAATCAACTGGCGGACGATCGCTCAAAAGAGCGGGGCTGATGTAGACGGCATTGAAGTACAACAAACTTTGGCGCCCCGTCCAGCAGGGCTGCTGTTCATAAAAGCCAAACAACTCATAGCCCAGCTCAATGAGGTAGTCATTCACTTGGCTGAACGGTGAAAAGACATCCACATCCTTGCGAGTCGAAGTTTCCACCTGCACGAAATCAATCTGTCGCTTTTGCAACAGGCTACATGCACCTTGCAAAACGGCGAGGTCAGCACCCTCCGTATCAACTTTGCAAAAGTGAATTTTAGCGATGCCTTCACGTGCACAAAAGGCGTCGAGTGTGTCAACATGCACTTGCTCACTCTCGACCGCCCCCCTCTCATTGACCAACGAATGCGTGGTGCTATGGGCTTTCAAATGCAGCGTCAGTTGACCGGGCGCGTCGGCAAAAGCCATCTGCCATGTGTGAATCGATTCATGACCAGCCACGGCTTGGCACAACTGTTGATGATTCTTCGAGGCCGGCTCAAAGCAATGAATCACAGCATCAGGACTTGTCTTCAGAAAGCCAAGCGCTGTCTGCCCAAGATGGGCACCAATGTCAAAGATGCGAGGCCGCTTCGGCCACATTCCAACCTTGCGAATGTCAGACACCAGGTCCGTCCCATGCGGCAGTGTAGAACGGTAGATGCGAAGTCCTGAAATAGACTCAATCCAATTTTTAATTTGGTGAAAAAAAGCCATTGCGATTATTTAAAAAAACAGCCTCCCGTAATCGACACGGTAATTGAGTTCAGCTCGACGTTCGCCGATTTGACGCGCAGGCACGCCTGCGTAAATCGTCATGGGCGGCACATCCCGGGTCACCACCGCTCCCGCGGCTATGACAGCCCCACGCCCAACCCTGACCCCTGGCAAGATCATCGCCCTTGTGCCAAGGAATGCGTAGTCTTCGATCACCACCGGTCGGACCCGAGCCTCACAGGTCGGGCTTTGCGGATCATGATCGGCGGTGAGGATGACACATTCCGCCGAGATCGAAACACTGGAGCCGATGCGAATGCCACCGCGTGTGTCGAGCCGGCACTTCTGATTGATCACCGAATGCGCTCCGAGGCTGAAGTTGTGAGGCGAGTCAAACCAGGCATCCATGAAAACATGACTGCTCCGGGCAATGTCAAACTGCATGACCTTGCGATAGAAGGCCAGGCGGATTGTGTGCGAAGGGATCTTGGCGATGATCCGATTGCACACATAGAGCAGCGGCTCGAGTTTCGGGATTTGCATCAGAGTCGCGATTGGTTTCAAGAAGCATCAAAAACTTGGCCGCCTCACTTCACACCACGCGTGGGCCGATCACTCGACACACTGCAGTCGCCGGCATGCGATGCGCCTGTTCCGGCAGGGCCGGACTGCCGCAAGCCCCACACAGGCGAACGCGGCTCTTCGGTCATCAATCGGGTCAAAACCTGGAGGATGGTTCGCACCCGTGAACTCAAGTTCGAATGTCGGGAGGCGGCAAATCCAACCACCTGGGGGCGCAGAATCCTTGCCATGCGCCAGAGTCGGCTTGGCATGGCCACGCCCGTCTGCCTCCAATAGTACCACGAATTCCCCAGCGCCTGCACCAGTCGTTCCAGGTCAGCCACGGCGGCCCTGCACCCCCCCGAAGGATTGACCAAGTGCAGGATTCGGGCTGCAGGCGCATAGATGATCCGGCCACCCGCCTTGCGCACACGGTGACAGAGTTCCGCTTCTTCTCCGATGGCCGCGCCATAAAATGCTTCATCAAACCCACCCACGCGGAACAGCCATTCGCGCCTGAAAGACATATTGCATCCAGGAGTCCAATTCAAATCACGAGGCCAATCAAGATCGAAGCGGTCCTCCAAGCCTCGTTCCAAACGTCGCAACTCGGCTACAGGAAGCTCTTCCCTGGAAATCTGAGATCCTCCCGGCAACAGCATGCAGCCCCCCACCCCGGCAAGAGCAGGATCTTCATAGCATCGCAGGTGAGCGTCCAGCAACTCGGGCACGGGCACGATGTCATCGTCGAGGAAGAGAACAACGTCACCGCGGGCGAGACGCACCCCATGGTTGCGGGCGCGCGTCAGGCTGGCGAAATCCACACGGTGCAGTTGCAAGCTGTCGGCCAGGTCCGCCAGGCAGGCCTCGGTTTCCGGCTCATGCTGCCGGGTTTGGTCAATGACCAAGAGTTCGACGTCCGCACGCCCCTGCATCAGGACTACGACGGCACGCAGGGTATCGCAGAGAACCTGCTCACGGTTCAGGGTGCAGATGATGATGCTCAACCGGATCATTTCACCCCCTCCACTTGAAAAATGAACCAGGTATTCTCCCCCTGTTCCCAGCGCTGATGCTCGCGCCGTTTCGCGAAGGAAACGGTCGACTTCGAACTCCCCGGATAAAACCGCTCGTGGAATTCAATCACCATGGCCTTGAGGGCTTGGCTCACCCGTTCGTCGACGTCGCGAAACGCCACTTCCTCCGCGCCTTCGATGTCCATCTTGATGAAGTCGACCGGCCTACCCAGAAGGTCCTCGATGTCATTGAGGGAGACGGCACGGACTTGGTTTTCTGCTTGTGCCGGACCCTTGACGATTCGCGAGGCCCAGGGCTGGCTTGTGTCAGCCTGAAAGGTGCAGCTTGAGGAACCGGACCAGAGTGCGCCATTCAACACATGGATGCGCTCAACTCCCCTGGTGTTCCTTTCCAGAAGTTGAAACGTCCGCGGATCGGGCTCGATGGCGAGGATTTCCGCCTCGGGATACCAATGATGCAGGTAAAGGGTCGACAAGCCAATGTAGGCGCCGGCATCCAGAATGCCTGAGGCATGCAAGGCTTCCGGAGGCGCATACTCCTCATCGATCACGACCTTTTGAAAAACCTGCAGGTCCGTGGTCCCGGGGCGCAACCACACCCCGCGATTCCATTTCCGTACCCGGACACGGATCACCTCGTCTGGCGTGTAGCGAAACAGCACCAGACGGCAGGCATCCCAACACGACACATGCCTGAAAAGCTTCAGACAACGAAGGACTCTGGCTGGACTGATACGAAAACGTGCCATGATGGAAATCGCCCCGAGAGGATGGAGCTTCTAGACCTTTTTCAACGCGATCACCAAACAAACCACGATCGTCGGCAACTGCGTGATGAGATTGAACAGTAGCACGCCCGAGACCGATCTCAGGTCGGCAAGACAGGCGCCAAGGATCATCCCGATCACGGTGGTCAAAATCGTCACCCAGGCATGACGCACCCAGCCGCGAACAATGATCAAGCCCCAGCAAATGCCACTGAAGAGAGCCAAACCCTGTGAGGCCAACGCCAGCGGCAATTCACGCCCCAGGTGCGCGTATTTCTCCCCGATCAACCACAGAAAGGGCGATGGCAGCCATACGGCCACCAAAAGCACGGCCACAACCAAGCTGGCCGCGACTCCAAGCGTCAGCATGAAGCGCCGACGCAGCACGGTTTTATCCTGAATGCGCGCCAAGGCCGGGGTCACCAAATGCGCAAACGGTGCCCCCATTGCGGCAAACAAAACGGCGAGCCGCGACAGCGCCCCGAGGTCGGCCAGTTGCTGCACCCCTGCGAGCAGGCCAATGATCCAGGTCGTGATTTGTCCCTGAAGACAGAAGAACAGATGATTGCCGTACAGCGCCCGGATGAAAGCGCCAATTTCGCGCCCCTGTCCCGCGACGGCGGGTGCGGGCGAGGTGAAAACCCGGGTGTAGCGCTTCAACAATCCCGCTTGAACGACGGCGGCCAGCAGGGTGATGGCAAAAACACCGCGCGCCTCGACCCAGCCGAGACCGAGCAGGGCGAGGGTCAAGACCAGCCGAACCCCGGCGCTGAGCAATTCCGCCAGTTGCACCTCGCTCGCACGGGAGTGCAGGCGGCTGGCGACGGCAAGCAGCGTGCTGGTCATGGCAGGCACCGTGGCCAGCAGGGCCAGCCCGACCAGCCAGGCCGCCGTGACCGCCGGCGTTTCCAGACGCGCATAGAGATGCCAGAAAAACGGCGTGGCCAGCAGAGCCCCGATCAGGCCGAGACGCAGGGCCAGCCGGCGACCGTCGGCCAGCAGACGGGAAAACACCGGCGGATCCTGATACACACGCCCGCCGATCGAGGTCAGGGCGGTGGAAATGCCGCCATCGGCGAGCAGGTTCAGCGTGGCGAGCATGGAGGCGGCGAGGGTGAACCAGGCGTACTCCTCCTTGGGCAAGGCGCGGATCAGCAGTAATCCCGTGACGGCCCCGACGCCCTGCACCAGCACCTGCATGACCGCCACCTGCCCGGACAGCAGCGACCAGCGCTTCAGCGTGGCCAGCCTTCCGGCTGGCAATGACAAGCGTTCAACCATGTGCAGGGCTTGAAGTTCAGGATTCCAGCACCACCACCTGCGACAGTCGCTCCCCGATCCGCCGCCGCCCCTCGCGATCAAAGGCGATCAGGTCGGTGGCGCCGGCCGCCAGCCGATCGCGGGTATCGAGGGTGCGGTCCTCGTGATCGTAGACGGCGACCGTGTAACCGCGCGCGCGCAGCCAGTCGAGCAGGTCGGCCGGCTCCTCGCCAAAGGCGCGCAGGTGACCGAAGCATTCAAAGGCGATCAGCGGCAGGGCAGCGCGTTCCATCAGGCCGGTCAGGCCACGCAGGACACGTCCCTCGGCACCCTCGACATCGATCTTGGCGAAGTCCACCCGTGCCCCGGCTCCCAGCGCCTCGTCGAGTCGGACGGCGGGCACGGCCGCCGCAGAACCCCCGTCACGGAGCCGGGTGAACACATCGTCACCCTCCAACGCCACGCTGCCTTCACGCTCATCGGCCGCCACCGCCAGCACAACCGCCGATTCAAGCCCGTTCAGCGCCAGGGTGCGGCGCAGTCGCTCCAGGTTGTGCGGTTCCGGTTCCACGCAGGTGAGGCGGTCGGTCACGGTCGAAGCCAGCAGGGTGTGCAGGCCGGTGTTGGCCCCGACATCCAGGTAGTGATCGCCGGGTCGCAGCACCGCCTTCATGAAGTTCAGCAGATCCCAGTCATACCAGGCCGAGCGGTACATGACATGCTTGGCGATGATGCTGTCGACGTGGCAGGGATAGACCCGCGAACCAAACACCGGCAGCAGCACCGGCCCGCCCTGAGGTTGCCGATGGCAGCGCCCGAACCACCGCGCCGCCCGCAGCACTGAAGCAAGTCGGTTTTGCCGATTCCCCGGCGCGTTCCAGATGTCCTGAAGAACCTGGAAGTGGGGGAGCATGGGGGAGGGAGTTGATGGAGGATCGTTGATGGTTGATGGAACTCAGAACCGGCCAACCGGGGCTTGGGCTTTTTCCATCAACGATCAACCATCAGCTATCATCTCTGGTTCCATCGGGGAAGTTGATGGATCTCAGAACCGGCAGGCCGGGGCTTGGGGTTTTCACGATCCACCCTGAGCTGCACAGAGCCCGACCTTACTCTTCGTGTTCTCCGTGCGAGACCTGCCTCCAGCCAACCGCGGGGTCACTGCCCCCGCCTACAGGTTCCAACTTCAAACCTTAAACCTTAAACCTTCAACTGCTCAAAACTGCCGTAGCGTCTGCAACCACGTCCGTTCGACTTCGCGGACCTTGCGGAAGAGGGTGAGCTGCTGACGACCGAGGCGGCGGGCCAGGGCGCGACGCCAGGCGGGCCAGTCGGGACGGGTGACGAGGTAGGGCGAATGCTCCTCGTAGGCCTCGGCGAAGTTGCGGCGCAGGAAGCGCAGGACCTTGCGGACATGCGGATGCGCGCTGTCGTCAAAGGCAAGCAGGCCGCCGGTTTCGAGCAACTGATGGGCGTAATAAAAATCGATGAAGACCTCTTCAAACAGGTGGCTGCCATCAAGGTAGATGAGGCCGAAGCGTTCGCCGCGCGCGACGAGTCCCGGCAGGGCCTGGTCGGAGGGTTGGGCGTGATGGACGAAGCCGGCCGACAAGCCCTCGGCCTGCAAGTGGCGCAGGGCGCAGTCGCGCCAGAGTTCGCGCTGGAGCGGATCGACCGCGTGATGGCGCACGCCGTCGTGACCGGCGCGGCGGTGCAACTCGCAGAACAGGGTGGCGGAAGCGCCGCAGCCGAGCCCGGTTTCGAGCGTGCGCTGCGGCCGGATCACCTGGAACCAATGGGCGAGAGCGGTGAGATTGTTCGGCGTCGAGGTCGAGTGCGCCCGCATCGGCTCGCCCTCGGCAACCGGCATCGGCCGGCCATCGACAAAGGGCGCCATGCAGGGCCAGTTGCGCCAGTCGTTGCTCACGCGTGCCACCTTTCCAGAAAGCCGCGCACGGTGGCACGCAGCTGGGTGTTGAAATCGCCCGAGGGCTGCCAGCCGAGGGCGCGCAGTCGGGTGGCATCGACCGCGTAACGCCGGTCGTGACCGGGTCGATCGGCGACGAAGCTGAGCTGCTGGCGCGCCGTGCCGGCGGGGCGACCGGTCTCGGCATCGAAGAGGTCGCAGAGCCGGCCGGCGAGGTCGAGGTTGTCGAGTTCGACGCCGCTGCCGAGGTTGTAGATGCCGCCGACTTCGCCGTTCTGCAGCACCTGCCACAGGCCCGCGACGTGATCGCTGACCGCCAGCCACTCGCGGACGTTGCGACCATCGCCATAGATCGGCACGAGCCGCCCCTCGGCAAGGCAGCGCAGCACCGTCGGCATGAATTTCTCGGTGTGCTGGAGCGGGCCAAAATTGTTGACGCAGCGGGTGATCAGCGCCGGCAGGCCATGGGTGCGCACGTAGCTGCGCACCAGGTGATCGGCCCCGGCCTTGCTGGCCGAGTAAGGCGAATTCGGCTGCAGCGGACTGGCCTCGGTGAAGGCCGCTTCCTCCGGCCCAAGCGAGCCATAGACCTCGTCCGTGCTCACCTGCACAAACCGGAACTCCGAGCTCGGCGATTTGAAATCTGAAATCTGAGATCTGAGATTCCACGCTTCCCTGCAGGCCTCGAGCAGGTGCAGGGTGCCGAGCACGTTGGTTTCGACAAACACCTCCGGGCCGGCAATCGAGCGGTCGACATGGGTTTCGGCGGCGAAGTGGACGACATGGGTGATGTCGTGCCGGCGCACCACCTCGCGCACCGCCGCGCGCTCGCGCAGATCCACCTGCTCAAAGGCATAACGCGGATGCACGCCATGGATGCCGTCCAATCGGCCCAGATCGGCCGCATAGGTCAGGGCATCGAGGTTGACGAGCTTCGCCACCTCCGGCCGATCCACCCAGGCGCGGACCGCTGCCGCGCCGATGAATCCAGCGCCACCGGTGATCAGGAGATGCATCGCGGGGGAGGGATAAGGGATAAGGGATGGGAGATGGGGGGGCCGAACTTCGATCTGCCATCTCCCACTACGCCTTGGCGGGGCCGAGGCGGCGGACTTCGGCGGCGACCGCCTGCAGGGCGTCGCGGTACTCGCAGGCCGGCATGGCGGCGGTCAGGGCTTCGAAGGCGGGCAGGTCGATGAAGCCGCGGCGCAGGGCCGCCTCCTCGGGACAGCCGAGTTTCATGCCCTGGCGCTTTTCGATCGTCTGCACGTAGGCCGAGGCCTCGTGCAGGCTGCTGCTCGTACCGGCGTCGAGCCAGGCCGTGCCGCGGCTGAGTCGACGCACCTGCAGGCGACCCCGGCGCAGGTACTCGCAGTTGACGTCGGTGATCTCCAGTTCCCCGCGCGCCGAGGGCGACAGCCCGCGCGCGATCGCCACAACCTCGGCGTCGTAGAGATAGACGCCCGGCACCGCGTAGTTGCTGCGCGGCGCGACCGGCTTTTCCTCAAGGCTGAGCGCCCGGCCGTCGGCATCGAGTTCCACCACGCCGTAGTCGCCCGGGTTCTGCACATGGTAGGCAAAGATCTGCGCGCCCTCTCGGAACCCGGCGACGGCGGTCGGAAAGGCATCGCTGCCGAAGAAAAGGTTGTCGCCCAGCAACAGCGCCACCGAATCCCCGGCGATGAAATCCTCGGCCAGCAAAAACGCCTCGGCGATGCCGCGCGGCTGTGGCTGCTCGCGGTACTCGATCCGAATCCCCCAGGCCGAGCCATCGCCCAGCAACTGCCGGTAGCGCGGCAGGTCGTCGGGCGTGGCGATCAAGCCAATCTCCCGAATCCCGGCCGCGATCAGCACCGTCAGCGGGTAATAGATCATCGGCTTGTCATGCACCGGCAGCAGCTGCTTCGACAGCACCCGGGTCAGCGGGTACAGCCGCGAGCCATTGCCGCCGGCGAGGAGAAGGCCTTTCATGGGATTTATGATCTATGAATGATGATGGATGATTCTGAATTTGGGATTTTTTTGGGGGATGCAGGGGGTTATCCAAATCAGGCGCGTAAGTTTCATCAAACCTTCGCAAGGCCACCCACTTTGCCGTCACGCGACAAACTCCAAAACGCCCACCCACGCTTCCACCCACTCATCAATCAGAAATCATCAATGGAACTCACCTCCTCACCACCCAATCCCCGATCACCAGCACATCCATCTTCGTGCGCAGGAAGCAGTCGAGGGCTTCTTCGGGGCGGCAGACGACGGGTTCGTTTTCGTTGAAGCTGGTGTTGAGGACCATGGGCACTCCGGTGCGGGCGTGGAAGGCGGAGATGAGGCGGTGGTAGCGCGGGTTGGTCTCGCGGTGGACGGTCTGCAGGCGGCCTGAGCCGTCGACGTGGGTGGTGGCGGGCACGAGGGCGCGCTTGGCTTCGCGGACCTGGAAGACCTGCATCATGAAGGGCACGTCCTGGTCCTGCTCGAACCATTCGGCGACCTGCTCGCGCAGGATGCTCGGGGCAAAGGGGCGGAAGGATTCGCGGCGCTTGATCTTGAGGTTGAGGATGTCCTTCATGTCGGCGCGACGCGGGTCGCCGAGGATGGAGCGGTTGCCGAGCGCGCGCGGCCCCCATTCCATGCGACCCTGGAACCAGCCGATGACCGCGCCCTCGGCGATGGCGGCGGCGGTGGTCTCGCAGAGTTCGGCCTCATCGCTCATGCGCTGCACCTGGCAGCCGGCGAGGTCGGCAGCGCGCGCCTCAAGCAGCGCGGCGATCTCGGCGTCGCCGGCCTGCGGGCCGACGTAGGCGTGATCCATGACAAAGGGTGCGGCACCGTGGCGACGCGCCACGACCATGGCGGCGCCGATGGCGCCCCCGGCGTCGCCGGCGGAGGCGGGCAGGTAGAGCCGACGGAAGGGTGTGCGCAGGTGGATCTTGCCGTTGGCGACCGAGTTCATCGCGCAACCGCCGGAAAGCGAGAGGTGATCGTGCTGGTAGCGCGCGTGCAGGCTTTCAAGCAGGGCGAAGAAGGCCTCTTCGTACATCGCCTGGGCGCTGCGGGCGAGGTCGTGATGGCGCTGTTCGAGCGGTTGGCCGGGCTCGCGCTGCGGACCGAGCAGGGCTTCCAGCGCCTCCTTGCGGTAGAGGGTGCCGACCTCGGGAATGCAGTCGTCCCAGGTGTAGTGAACGTCCTCGCGATGGTGGCGGAAGTAGCGCAGGTCGAGGCGGAAGCTGCCGTCGCTTTGGACGCGGACGATCTCGCGCAGTTGCGGCAGATACTTTGGCTCACCGTAGGGCGCCAGGCCCATGACCTTGTACTCGTCGCCGTAGTGCGGAAAGCCAAGAAACTGGGTGAGCACGGTGTAGAAGATGCCGAGCGAGTGCGGGAAATGGATGCGGCCGTCGATGGCGATGTCGGCGCCGCGGCCCAGGCCCCAGGCGCAACTGGCGAAGTCGCCAAAGCCGTCGACCGAGAGGCAGACCGATTCCTCGAAGCCGGAGACCAGGTGCGCCGAAGCGAGGTGGGCGAGGTGGTGCTCGACGTGATGGGCGCGGGCACGCAGGCTTTCGCCGGGAAAGGCGGCGCGCAGGGCATCTTCAAACGAACCGGCGCGGCGCAGGTTGCCGAGGCGCTTGAGGATGAGGCCGAGGCTGGGGCGACGGCGCAGCACGTAGAGCGCGCGGCGCAGGTGGTTGGCGCGCGGGTCGCGGTTGATGGCGATGTGGTCGACATCGGCAAGGCGCAGGCCGGCGTCGCGCAGGCACCAGTCGATCGCCTGGGTCGGCAGGCCGGACCAGTGTTTCAGGCGACGGAAGCGCTCCTCTTCGGCGGCGGCGACGAGTCGGCCATCGATGACGAGGGCGGCGGCGGAATCACCATGCCAGGCATTGAGTCCGAGAACGATCATGGGGGCTTACGGGCAAGCTGCCGCCCCTGGTCGCCCCGGGTATTGGGGCACCATGCGGCAGGGAAAGGGTAAAATCCTGAATTTCAGAATTCGGGGGTGAACGTACCATGCAGGTTTATGCCGCAAAGAACAAAGTCGGCGTCGCCTCTCTTCTTTTTTGGTGAAGGCTGGCAGCGGGTACGCTAAACAAAGGCCGTGTCCCCCGCCCTTCCCCCGCCGTTTTGTCCGGCGCACCCCTGCCGTCCCGCCCATCCGTGGCGGGTCGCTGCCGGCCTGTTGGCGCTGCTGACGACCGCCCTGACGGCGCAGGAACCGGCGGCGCGCGGGCATCGCAGCAGCCTGGGCCAGGACTTCAAGGCGGTGCCCGGCACGGTGGTGCTGGTGGCCGCGCATGAGACGACACTGGCGCAGTGGCAGGCCTTTGTGCAGGCGAGCGGCCGCGAATGGACCTACCAGCCGCATTTTGCGCAGGGACCGGAGCATCCGGTGGTCGGCGTCACCCTGCAGGACGCGCGCGCCTTCTGCGGCTGGCTGACCGAGAAGGAGCAGCAGGAGGGCAAGCTCACCGCCAACCAGGCCTACCGCCTGCCGACCCGGGCCGAATGGGATGCGGCGGCCGGACTGCGGCGCACGCGCAAGCCGGATCTGACGCTCGACGACAAACTCGCCGATGACCGGGTGTTTCCCTGGGGCCTGGACTGGCCGCCGCCTGCCGGGGCGGGCAACTTCGCCGAGGGCGAGATCGCCGGTTACGAGGACGGCTTCCCCTTCACCGCGCCGGTGGGCCAGTTCAAACCCTCGGCCGAGGGTCTGTTTGACCTCGCCGGCAATGTCTGGGAATGGTGCCATGACCCGGAGATCCGCGCGGAACAGGTCGGCGTGCTGCGCGGCGGCGCCTGGGCCTACTTCCAGGCCGACAGCCTGCGCTCGGGGCATCTGTACACCGTGCCGGCCACCCTGCGCATGCCAACGATTGGCTTCCGCTGCGTGTTTGAGGATCGCGCGCAGACCGGCACCCTGCTGGCGGCGATGCAGGCGCAGACGGAAAAAGCGCGCAGCGAACGCCGCGAGGCGCTCACCGGCGGCGAGGTCAGCGAGGCCGAGATGGCCGAGGTGCGACGCCGGCTTGAAGGGGCGGGCGGCGGCGGGCGACCGGATCCGGCGAGCCTGAAAGCGGCGACCGCCGGCGCGCGACACACCAACGGCTTGGGCATGGAACTGGTGCCGCTGGATGCCAGCCACCTGATCGCCACCGCCGAGACACGGGTGCAGGATTACGAAGCCTTCCTGAAGGCGAGCGGTCGCTCCTGGCCGGCCAAGCCGCCCTTCCTGCTCGGCGCCGGTCATCCGGCCGTCGGGGTCAGCTGGGACGATGCCGTCGCCTTCTGCGAGTGGCTGAGCGCCGGCGAACGCGCCGCCGGCCGAGTCCCTGCCGGTGCGACCTACCGCCTGCCGAGCGACCTCGAATGGAGTCGGGCGGTCGGTCTGCCACCGGAGACCGACGCCGACCCGGCGACCCGGGCCAAGTACGCGCCCAAGCACTACCCGTGGTCGGCCGAGGGCCGCTTCCCGCCGCCGCCCTACAGCGTCAACCTCGATGCCGGTCGCATCAAGGACTACGACGACCGCCATTCCTACACCTCGCCGGTGCTCGGCGAGGCCGCCAACGCGCTCGGTCTGCACGGCCTGGGTGGCAACGCCGCCGAATGGGTTCTCGACCCCTGGCCGGACGCGCCGGAGGAACGTGTCATTCGCGGCGGCTCCTGGCTGTCGCACGATCCGGAGCAACTGCGCAGCGGCCACCGCCAGCATGCCGCCAAGGGCAGCGCCACCGCCGGCACCGGCTTCCGCGTCCTGCTCGAACTGCCCGCCCCCTGACGCCGGCCATGAACCGCCAAGACGATCTGGTGCTGAATCCGCGGCCGTGGTTCACCTGGATTTTCGGCGGCCTGGTGCTCGTCGGCCTGCTCGCCCTCGCCTTCGGCCGGCCGCTCGCCGACGCCGGGCGCCGCCTGCTCGCCGAGCATTTTGCCGCTGAGGCCGAACGCCAGCTCGACGCGGCTGATTACGAAGCCTGCGCCAAGGCCGTGCGCTCGGCGCGCCACTGGAGCCCGCAGCACCCGCCCGTGCTGCGCGCCGCGCTCGCCTTCCTCGATCAGGCGGGCGGCGAGGACCAGGCCAAGCTGCACTTCCTGCGCGAGCTGGTGGAAACCGGCGAGGCCACGGTCGCCGAACGCGCGCGCATCGGCCAACTGCTGCTGGCGCGCGGCGAAGTCCAGTCGGCCCGGGTCGAACTGGAACGCTTCCATGAAACCGAGCGCCAGGACCGGCACGTGCAGGAACTGGTCGCCGGCCTCGAACGCGCCGACGGCTTTCCCGAGCAGGCCAACCGCACCCTGCGCGCCGCCCTGGCCAGCGCGCCGGACGATCCCGAATGCCGGCTGCGCCTGGCCGAACTCGACGCGCGCGATCCCTACGCGGAAACGCGAAGGCGCGCGCGCGCCGTGTTTTTCGAACTGGCCGCCGGTGGCGATGTCCTGGCGCTGCGCGCCCTCGACCGGTTGACCCGCGACAGCGAGCTGAGTGGCGGTGAGGCGCAGCGTTTGCTGGCGCTGACCGAGGCGCATCCGCAGGCCGGGCAGGCGCGCCAACTGGAGGCCCTGGCGACCCTGCTGCGCGCCCGGCCTCAGGACCGCGCCGCCCGCCTCGATGCCGCCGTCGCGCAAGCCAGCGGTTTTGACGAGGAAGATCTCGCCGTCTTCACCGGCTGGCTCATCGGCCAGGGCGAGGCCGGGCGGGCGCTCGACCTGCTGCCGATCGAGCATGCGCGCAAGTCGAGCCGACTGTTCAACCTGCACATCGCCGCCCTCGCCGGGCTGGGCCGCTGGAGCGATCTGGAGGCCGAGCTGAAGCGGCCCGGGGTCATCCCGATGGCGCGCCACGGCATTCATCTCTGGCTGGCGAAAGCGGCCAACCAGCGCCGCGACAGCCTTGGCGAGGTGCGTCAGGCCCTGCGCGCCGCGCTCATGGCCGCCGGCGAAGGCGCCGACCTCACCGCCACCCAGCGCACCGCCGAGGTCGCCGAGCAAACCGCCCAGTGGGATCTGGCGGCGGCCGCCTGCGAGGGCATCGCCCGCCAGCATCCGCGCACCCGCGCCGCCATGTACGAAAAACTTTTCGAGTTCGCCCTGCGCGACAAGGACACCGCCGCTGCCGCGCGCGCCGCCGCCCGCCTCGCCGAGTTGCAGCCGCAGAACGATCAGGCCCTGTTCCGCACGCGCTGGTTCAGCCTCGTCGCCGGCGGCGCCATCGAGGCGGATGCCGAGCGTCTGCAGGGCGAAAGCGCGCGTTTCCGTCGCGACGACCCGCGTCACCTGCTGCTGGCGCTGGCGGCCTTCCGCATGGGCGACTTGGAGCGCACGCGCGCCCATCTCGCAGAAGTCGCCGATCCGCCATCGCTGAACGCCGGCCAGCGTGCGGTGCACGCCGGTCTGCTGTCGGTGTGCGGCGACGCCGGCCCGGCCTTCCGCCTCGCCGAACGCGTGCCGGCGGCGCTGCTGCTGCCCGAAGAACTGCGCTTCCTGCAGCGGGCGCTGTGACGCCGGTTACTGCGGCACGGCGAGGTGCAGCTCGTTGTGATGAACCTGGACGAGGCGCCAGCTCCACGGCCAGATGCCGCGCTTGTGCCAGTGGAAAAACCAGGGCTCGTTGAGCTGGTTGAGCCGCGCCACCACGACATCGCTGAAGCCGAGGCCGTGCCCTTCCAGCCGCAGGCGCATCTTCACCATCGCCAAGTCCGGCACCGCCTGCAGGGTGTCGAGCTCGCCGTGAATCGTCAGGCTGAGAAAGCCGCCCAAGGCGGTCTGTGCATCCTCGATCGCCGATTCGCGATCATGCCCGTAGTCATCCATGTAATCCTCGGCCAGGCGCGCCTTGACCGAACCCCAGGAACGGTTTTCGACCTTCTTCAGCAGGGCCGCCTGCGCGGCCAGCACCTCGGCCTGCGGCCCGCGACCAAAACACCACCAGGCACCCGCACCAAGCAGGACCAGAAACAAAACCCCCGCCAACCCGCGCTTCCAATTCATGCCCCAGTCTGAGCAAAACCGCGCCGCCAGGCAAGCCGCAAACGCAGGCAAAGGTTGAACCCGGCCGGCGGATGGGCGATGGCGTAACTTCCGCATGCCCCGCGAGTACACCCTGCACAGCCACGCCCATGCCGGGCCGCGCATCGACTATGCCGCCGAGCTCAATGAGCAGCAGCACGCGGCGGTGACCGCGCCGCCGGGCCAGACCCTCATCATCGCCGGCGCCGGCTCGGGCAAAACCCGCACCCTCACCTACCGGGTCGCCTGGCTGCTCGACAACGGTGTGCTGCCCGAACAGATCCTGCTGCTCACCTTCACCAACAAGGCGGCGCGCGAAATGCTCGAACGCGTCACCAGCCTGGTGCCGGTGGAAACCCAGCGCCTCTGGGGCGGCACCTTCCACTCGGTCGGCAACCGCCTGCTGCGCTGGAATGCCGAACGCCTCGGCTACCGCGCCGGCTTTTCCATCCTCGATCGCGAGGACCAGAAGGACCTGCTGGAAACCGTGGTCGGCGCCAGCGGCATCGACACCGCCGGCTACCGCTTCCCCAAGGCGGAGGTGCTGGGCGACATCTTTTCGCTCGCCGACAACACCTGCCAGCCGCTCACGGAGGTCGTCGCCGAACGCTACCCGTGGTTCGTGCAGGTGGTCGAACCTATCGTGCGCCTGCGCGGCCTGTACCAGGAGAAGAAGCGCGAGACCAACAGCCTCGATTTCGACGACCTGCTGACGCTGTCGGTCCAACTGCTCGAAGAGCACCCCGACCTGCTGGAGCGCTACCGCCGCCAGTTCGAGTTCATCCTGGTCGACGAGTACCAGGACACCAACCGCCTGCAGTGCCGCTTTGTCGAGATGCTCGCCGGCGATGACGGCAATCTCATGGTGGTGGGCGACGATGCCCAGTCGATCTACTCCTGGCGCGGCGCCGACGTCGGCAACATCCTGCGCTTCCACGAGCGCTGGCCGCGGGCGCGCACCCACAAGATCGAGGTGAACTACCGCAGCGTGCCCGAGGTGCTGGCGCTGGCCAACGCCTCGATCGCCTGCAACCGCGCGCAGATCCGCAAGGAACTGCGCGCCGCCCGACCGGAGCGCGGCGCCCTGCCGGCCCTGGTGCCGCTCGACAACGCCTCGGCGCAGGCGGCCTTCGTTGCCCAGCGCATCCTCGAACTGCAGGACGAGGGCATCGAATTCAGCGAGATGGCGGTGCTGTACCGCGCCCACTTCCACAGCCTGGAAATCCAGATGGAACTGACCAGCCGCGGCATCCCCTTCCAGATCACCAGCGGCCTGCGCTTCTTCGAGCAGGCCCACGTCAAGGACGTCGCCGCCTTCATGAAGTTCGCCGTCAACCGTCGCGACGAGGTCAGCTTCATGCGCCTCGTCCGGCTCGTGCCCGGCATCGGCGCCACCAGCGCCGGCAAACTCTGGCTGGCCTGGCTGAAGTGCCCGGCCGCCTCCGCCGAACCGATGACCGGCAGCTTCTCCGAGGTGCTGCTCAGCCTGCCCGTGCCGAAGAAGGCGCGCGAGACCTGGGAACAGTTCGCCTACACCCTCGATGAACTCATCGTCGACGGCAAACCGGCGCCGCCGCCGGCGATGATCCGCAGCATCGTCGAGGGCGTGTACGCCGACTACATGAAGGCGAAGTTCAAGAACGCCGACCAGCGCGCCCAGGACCTCGACCAGCTCGGCAACTTCAGCGACCGCTTCACCGACCCGCTGGAATTCCTTGCCCAGCTCGCCCTGCTCAGCGGCGTCGACACCGCCGACAAGCCGGACAACCGCGAGCGCGACCGCGACGCCGTCACCCTCACCACCGCCCACCAGGCCAAGGGCCTGGAGTGGCACAGCGTCTTCGCCGTCTGGCTGGCCGACGGCATGTTCCCTCACAACCGCGCCGTCGAGGAGGGCGGTGACAGCGCGCTCGAGGAAGAGCGCCGGCTCTTCTACGTGACCGTCACCCGCGCCAAGGACGAACTGCACCTCTGCTATCCCGTGCTCAACCACGCGGCGCGCGATGGCGACATCCTCATGCGCCCGAGTCGTTTCCTCACCGAGCTGCCCGAGGGACTGGTGGAGAAGTGGAACGTGCGCAGCAGCTGGTGAACCTGTCAGCGCGCCTGCTCCGGATGAGCGCGCGCCCAGTCGAGGAACTCGGCGACGCTGTGGAAGATGCCGTGGCGGTACAGCCGTCCACCCTCCTCGACGAGTTCATTCGAGTTGAAGCTCCAGGCATCCCCGTGCCGGCGCATGAGTTCGGTGAGACGGGCATCGAGCCGTTCGCGCAGGGCCAGGGCCGACGGATCCGTGGCGAGGTTGCGCTGCTGATGCGGGTCGGCCTGGTCATCGAACAGCACCCAGGGAGCCTGCTCGAAACGGGCATAGGTGTGCTCGCGGGTGATCAGACCGCGCCAGGGCCGGGCGATGCCATCCGGGTTGAAGGGCACGAAGATCTGCAGCAGCACGGCATCGGGCCCCTCTTCGGTTTTGCCAAGGGCAACCCGTGAGAGGTCCGCCCCCTGCATCTCCGGCGGCACCGGCAGGCCGGCGAGGCCGAGCAGGGTCGGCGCCATGTCGACGTGACTGAACCGCGTGTCGACCACGCGCCCGGCCGGCACCCGCCCGGGCCAGCGCAGCAGGCCGGGCACCCGCGCGGATTCATCATGCGGCTTGCGCTTGCGGCGCAGGCCATGATTGCCAAGCATGTCCCCATGGTCGGAGGTGAAGAGCACGATCGTGTTTGCCTCCGCACCGGTCTCGCGCAGCACCGCCAGCAGGCGCCCCACCTGATCGTCGATGGCGGTGACGGCAGCATAATACGCCGCGATCTCCTCACGCCCGCCCACCGGCACAAATCGGCTCGCCAGCGGTCCGCGACGCAGACCGGCCTTCGGCGTCGGCCTTGTCTCACTGCCCTCGACCCAGGTCGGGTCCGGCGTCAGGGTGGCGGCATCATACTGCTTCATGTAGGGCTCGGGGGCACCGTAGGGATCGTGCGGCGGCCCCATCTGCACGGTGAGAAAGAAGGGCCGGTCCTTGGGCTGGGTGCGCAGGAATTCGACCGCAAAGTCGCAGGAGGCTTCGGGTTCAAATTTTTGCACAACGATCTTCTCCGGGCTGTCGCGAAAGTAATCGGGCTCGAAGTGGCGATGGTGGCATTCGTAGGCCGCCCAGAACTCAAAGCCCTGGCGACGCGGTCCCGGCGGCACATACCCGGGCTCGCGCGGACCGCCGTCGAGATGCCACTTGCCGACAAAGCCGGTGCGCCAACCGGCGTCACGCAGACGCTCGGCCAGGGTCACCTGCTCTTCGCGCAAGCGCAGATCGTTCGCCATCATGCCGTTGACATGCGGGTAGGTGCCGGTGAGCAGGATCGCACGCGCCGGGCAGCACACGGGCACGTTGGCATAAGTGCGCTTGAAGCGGATCCCCTCGCCGGCAAGCCGGTCGATGTGCGGTGTCTTCACCTGCGCGTTGCCATCACAGCCCATGGCGGTGGCACGCATCTGATCGGGCAGAATGAGCAGGATGTTGGGCCGGTCCGCCGCGACGGCGGGATCGAGCCACAGCAGGGCGACAGCAATGAGGGGAGACAAGCGGGGCATCGCCGGAAAACGCCGGTGCAACCGCTCTGTGTCAAGGAAAGCGCCGCAGGAATTTGTCGGATTCGCAAAAACAGACTTGGCATCGGCGACGAAGTTTTGGAGGGTTCAACCATGCGGCTGAAATTCCCGAAATTCGCCCTCCTGCCCGTGCTGGCTCTGCTGGCAGGCAGCGCCGCCGCCGAATGGCAGGCCGGCGTTGCCAAACTCGACATCACCCCCGACTTCCCCGTGCGCTTGAGCGGCTACGGCAGTCGCACCGGCCCGCACGAGGGGGTATCACTGCCGATTCATGCCAAGGCCCTGGCCCTGCGCTGGACGAATGACGAGCCGCTGGTCATGCTGACCGTGGACAACTGCGGTGTGCCCGCCGCCCTGCGCACCGCCGTGCTGGCGAATCTCGCCAAGGCCGGCCACAAGCTTGCCGACGAACGCCTGGCCCTGCACTCCAGTCACACCCACTGCGCTCCCTTGGTCAACGGCGTGCTCGGCTTCTTGTTCGGCACGGACCTGCCACCGGAGGAACAGGCGGCCGTCGACCGCTACACGGCACTGCTGACCGAACGCATGACCGAGGTCGTGGCGGCGGCGCTCAAGGACCTGCAGCCGGCCCAGGTGGACCGCGGCCGCGGTCGCGCCAGCTTCGCCCTGAACCGGCGTCTGAAGACGGAAACCGGTTTCGCCAACAGCCCGAACTTCGCCGGCCCGCGCGACCACGACCTGCCGGTGCTGCGCGTGCGTTCGCCCGAGGGCAAGCTGCGCGCGCTCTTCACCAGCTACGCCTGCCACTGCACAACGCTGTCGATCAACCACATCCACCCTGACTGGGCCGGCACCGCCCAGAAGGAGTTGGAACTGCGCTTCCCCGGTGCCATCGCCCTCACGGCCATCGGCTGCGGCGCCGATCAAAATCCCTACCCGCGCCGCGAGATGGCCCATGTCACCGCCCACGGCGTCAACCTCGCCAAGGGCGTGGTCGCCGCCATCAACCAGCCCATGCAGGCCGTGCGCGGCCCGGTCGCCTGCCGCACCAAGGAACTGGCCCTGCCCTTCGACACCCCGCCCGACCGCGCCGAATGGCAGCGCCGCACCACCGATAAAAACAAGTGGATCGCCCATCACGCCCGCCATTTCCTCGGCCTGCTCGACCGCGGCGAAGCCATTCCCACCCACCTGCCCTACCTGGTCCAAACCTGGGATTTCCAAGGCGGCCTGCTCATGGTGCAACTGCCCGGCGAGGTCGTGGTCGACTACGGCCTGCGCTTCAAAAAAGCCTATGGCCGCGGCCGCACCTGGGTGAACGCCTACACCAACGATGTGCCCTGCTACATCCCCTCGCAGCGCGTCTGGGAGGAGGGCGGTTACGAGGCCGCCGGTGCCATGACCTACTACGGCCGGCCCACCCGCTTCGCCTCCGGCGTCGAGGAACTCATCGCCCAGGCGGTCGATGAACTGACGCCGCCCGCCTTCAAGCAGCCGGCGCCGTGACCGGCCCGGTCTCGGGCCGGCGGATGGCAACCTTGTCGATGCGCCGGCGATCGAGGTCGGCGATCTCGAACTCGCAGCTGTCGTAAACCAGCTTCTCGCCCTCGCGCGGCACATGGCCGAAGCGGTGCAGCAGGAAGCCGGACAGGGTGCGATAGAGCCCTTCGTCGATCTCCTCCTTGGGCAGGGCAAAGCCGATCTGGGCGGCGACATCCTCGATCTCCATGAGGGCGTCGACCAGCCAGGAACCGTCGGCCAACTGGCGCGCCTTTGGCAGTTCGCGCTGCTCGGCATCCGGCATGTCGCCGAGCACCGACTCCATCAAATCGTGCAGGGTGATCAGGCCGGCGACCCCGCCAAACTCATCAACCACCAGGGCCAGGTGGCGGCGCTGGCGACGGAACTCTTCGATGATGCGCGGGCAGGGCATCGTCTCGGAGACAAACAGCGGCTCGGTGACCAAGGCTTCGAGCGGCCGCGGCGCACCCTGATGGGTCTCGGCCCAAAGCGTCTTCACCGAGATCATGCCCAGCACATTGTCGCGGGTGTCGCGGTAGGCCGGGAAATGGGTGTGCCCACTCTCGACCATGCGGCGACGGTTCACGTCGTCGGGTTCATCGAGGTCGATCCAGACGATCTGATTCTTCTGGGTCATGACATCGGCGGCCACGAGGTCGTCGAGTTCGAGCACGCCCTCGACCATGCGCTGTTCACCGGGTTTGAAGACGCCGGAAAGGGTGCCCTGATGGATCATCGCACGCACCTCCTCCTCGGAGACCCCCGGTTCATCGCCGGGCTTGGCGCCAAGCAGACGGGCAATCAGGCCGCTGGACCCATCGAGCAGATTGACCACCGGTCCGGCCAGACGCGCCAGCAGGTTCATCGGCGGGCTCAGACGGGCGGCGGCGGTCTC
>CANNUR010000016.1 GCA_947523045.1 uncultured Prosthecobacter sp. | reverse complement strand
AAGCGGGCACGCAGGGCGGGATCAAGGGCTTGCCACTCGACCCGCGCCGCGCCGCTGGCATGGCGGAACGACAGCCCATCGGGGTGGACGCGGACGATGACGCAGTCGCGAAAGCTGCGCCCATCGAGGGTGGTCAGGGTAAAAGGTGTCTCAGCCGCCACGGACAGGGCGACCAGCAGGGCAAGCAGGACCGTTTTCATGGCTGCCAAGTAGGACGCCGGCACAGCGGCACTTGTTCAACACCTCACTTGTAGCCGATGGCGACCGCGCAGCTCGTGTCGCGGCGGCGACCGGTCTCATCCTGGCGGATGGTCACCACGTAGACACCGGTTTTCTTTGGCTTGAAGAACAGCAGGAAACCCCAGCCATCGAGCACCGGCTGGATTTCGCCCACGGGTTCGCCGCTGAAGTCGAGCACCGCGCCGGTGACATGGATGCCGGAGCCGCGCGGCACCGCCACGGCGATGCAGTACTCGTTGCCCTTGAACAGCTGCAGGCGCACCGCCTTGCCGAGTTCGGCCGGCAGCGGCGCCACCCAAGTCTCGGCCCGGAAGGCGTAGCCAGCCCCTTCCTGATCGAGCGCCAGGGCCGTGGCGGCAGCCTCCGCCTCATCCTCGGTCTTGGCGGCAGCCGCCGGCAGGGCGGCGAGCAGCAGGCCGGCGAGAAAACGGCGACGTTGGCAGCTCTTCAAGGCAGCAGGGGGATTCATGGCAGGCGGTAGCGCAAAACAGACTACTCCGCGAACATAGACATTGCATCGTGAAAAAGCCAAGATTCTGTGTGGCCTGTTTGCAAACCCGGTCCGGAACCTGCGTTTGCACCGCCAGCTTCAGCTCCCGCCGATCATGCCCACCCTTGTCTTCCACCTCGACGACGGCTCCGTCTTCACCCACTCCCTTGAAGAGGGCACCACCACCATCGGCCGCCACCCGGACAGCGTCGTCGTGCTCGAATTCCCCTCGGTTTCCGGCCATCACGCGGTCATCGAACTCAGCGACAGCGGCTGCTTCGTCGCCGACCAGAAATCCAGCAACGGCACCCGCGTCAACGGCGTCGAGATCGAGGAAGCCCGGCTCAGTGAGGGCGACCGGGTCGCTTTTGGCGATGTCCAGGCCGTGTATTATGAAGGCGAAGCCCCCGCAACGCTGGTGGAGCCCGAGGTGATTCACGTGCCGGTGCCGGAAGTGCCGCCGGTTCCGGAAGCACCGCCGCCGATGCCGAAGCGCAACTACCGCGCTCCGGCCCCGCCACGCAGCCGCGCCGTGCGCGTGACCTCCTACCCGGACACCAGCGGCAGCGGCTGCGCCACGGCGGCCATCGTCATTGCCCTCTTCGTCGCCGCCTTCCTCGCCGGTCTGTACCTGCGCCATCACAAGGAAACCGAAGGCGGCAATTTCTTCAGCGATCTCTTTGATCGCGTCGGTGGCAACCTGCCAAAGATCAAGATCGAGAAGACCGTCGAACAGGAAGCGCCATGAAACGGCGCACCTTCCTCGGCGCCGCCGCCGCCCTCGCCAGCGTGCGCGGCCGCGCCGCCGAAGCCCCCATGCGGGTCGCCGTGATCGGCCACACCGGCCGCGGCAACTTTGGCCACGGTCTCGACACGATGTGGCGCAACGTGCCCGGCACGCAGGTGGTCGCCGTCGCCGATGCCGATGCCAAGGGCCTGACGGAAGCGCAGGCGCGCCTCGGCGGCGTGCGCGGCTTTGCCGACTACCGGCAGATGCTCGACGAGCTGCACCCGGACATCGCGGTGATCGCACCGCGTCATGTCGATCAGCACCATGCCATGACCCTCGCCGCCGCGGCCGCCGGCGTGCGCGGCATCTACATGGAGAAACCCTTTTGCCGGACCCTGGCCGAGGCCGACGAAATCGTCGCCGCCTGCCAGCGCACCGGCCTGCGCCTGGCTCTGGCCCATCGCAACCGCTACCACCCCGCCCTGCCGGTGGCGGTCAAGCTGGTGCGCGAGGGCGCCATCGGCCGGGTGCTGGAATACCGCGCCCGCGGCAAGGAGGATGCCCGCGGCGGCTCACTCGACCTCTGGGTGCTCGGCAGCCACATCCTCAACCTGATCCATCACTTCGCCGGCGCGCCGAAAACCTGCAGCGCCACGGTGCTCCAGCAGGGCCGACCGATCACCGCCGCCGATGTTGGCGAGGGCTCCGAGGGCCTGGGCCGGCTCGGCGGCAACGAGGTGCATGCCCGCTTCGAGATGGCCGACGGCCTGCCCGCCTTTTTCGACTCCGTGCAAAACGCCGGCGTGCGCGAATCCGGCTTCGGCCTGCAAATCATCGGCACCGAAGGCGTGCTCGACCTGCGCATGGACGCCGAACCGCTCATCCACCTGCGCACCGGCAGCCCGTTCCGACCGGATGCCAAACTCACCGCCTGGCAACCCGTCACCAGCGGCGGAATCGGCGTACCCGAACCCCTGGCCGACATCCGCAAACAGGTCGGCGGCCACCTGGCGCCGGCGCTCGACCTCATGGCCGCCATGCGCGAGGCACGCGAACCGCTCTGCTCGGCCGGCGACGGTCGTGTCATTCTGGAAATGATTGCCGGCGTGTTCGAATCGCACCGCCAAGCCGGCGCCGTCGTCGCCCTGCCCCTGCAGGAGCGCGGCAACCCGCTGGAGCGACTTTGAGGCTCAACGCCGGGGGTTCTCCAGACTTCTTCATCTTCTTTTAAGGCTAGAAACACCATCGTCGGACTGTTACCAAGGCAGGCGCAACCACCCGCCCGCCGTGACACGACCATGGCACGCCTGCTGATCATCGACGACGAACCCGCCCTGCTGGAAATGCTCACCCGCATTTGCCGGGGCGCGGGCTGTGAGGTTTGCGGCCGCACCACGGTGGCGGAAGGCCTTGAGGCCCTGCACACCTGGCAGCCCGACCTGGCGCTGGTCGACTACCACATCGGCCCGGACAGCGGCATGGAGGTGCTGGCGGTCTGCCAGCGCGAGTTCCCCGCCCTGCCCACCGTCATGATCACCGCGGAGCGCAGCCCGGAAGCGGTCATCCAGGCCCTGCGCCTGGGGGCGCGCGATTTCCTCCTCAAGCCGGTCGCCCCGGCCGAACTGGTGACCGCTCTACAGCGCTGCCTGCGACAACTCGGCCCGGTGGACGCGTCCCAGCAATCCTCCACCGAGCCCGCTGCGGAACCTGTCGCTTCGCCTCCAAGCAGCGACGCCCCCCCGACCGACCTGCCGGTGGGCGGCAAGCTCGATGACTTCCTGCGCGAGCAGGAGCGTCGCTTCATTGAGGTCAGCCTGGAGCACAACGGCGGCTCGCGCGAGAAAACCGCCGCCATGCTCGGCGTCAGCCTCGCCACCCTCTACCGCAAGATGGGGCCGAGCCAGGGCCGGCGCAAACGCAGCTGATCAGAGCAACAGAGCCGCAGCAGCCAGCGCCAGCGCCGCCAGGGCGTCGCGCAAGCCGAAGCGGTCGCCGGCACCGGCCACGCGCAGCAGCTTGAACAGGGCGCCGGTCGGGCAGCCGTAGCGACAGTAGGCCAGCGGCGTGAACAGGGCCGCCACCAGTCCCAGCACGGCCAGCACCAGACTGGCCCAGCCGGCAACGCGGAACAGGTAGGCGTCAAACGGCTCCAGCGCGTTGAGATCGATGCCCAGGCCGAGCACGACGCTGGCCAGGACCAGGCCGAGCAGGGCGAAGGGCAGCCGGGTCAGCCAGCGCTCGATCGCGGGCGGCAGATGCAGCTGCCAGGGCAGGCGCCGCGCCAGCAACTGCTGCAGGGCGCCGTGGGCACAGAGGTGATGACAGTAGAGCTGGCGACCACTGAACACCGGCGCCAGCAGGGCGACCGCGGCCAGCAGCAGCAGGCCGGGAGCGCTGCGCCAGGGCGTGCCATGCGCCCCCCAGCCGGCCAGCAGGCCCTGCGAGAGCAGTTCGCCGGCGATGAAGCCGCCATAGACGACGAGACCGGCATGATGCAGGTGGCGCAGCCAGGGAACGCCGCGCAGGCGGGTGAAGGCCATGAGCAGGGCGGAGGCGATCATCAGCACGTGGCCCGTGTCCTGCCAGCGCCAGCGAATCTCGCGCAGCCAGCCGGCCGGGCGACGAGTCAAAAGGTCGCCCGCCCGCCGCTTCAGACCCTCGGCGATCGACCAGCTCGTTTCGGTGGCCCCGGACACGCCCTCGATCTTGGCCTGCTTGAAGTCGAGCGAGGCCAGCTCCTCCAGACTGCGACCGTTGAACGACTTGAGGAAGTGGCGGTCGCCGGTGACATAACCGACGTAGCGACCCGTGTCGTAGCTCTTGCGCACCGCCAAGCCGCGCAGGGTGCGACCCTCGGCATCGAGCAACAGCAGGGTGTCGGTCGGTCCCTTGTAACCGATCAGGGTGTCGGTCACCGGCGAGCTGCGCACGGCGATGCCGAGGCGCTTGCCCTTGCCATCGAGCACCTGCCAGCCGCCCACCGCCCCGCGGTTTTCCTTGAGGCTCTCGGCCGCGGGCTCAAGGCGACGCACCTCCTCGAGGGTGATCTCGTCCGGGAACCGCAGCGACACCTGCGCCGCGGCTCCGAGCCGGGCGAGCACGCCCTCGGCGATGGCCGTGCTGGTCAGGGTCGCCCCGGTGACCATGTGCAGTTCCCGTTCAGCCAGGGCCTCGGGCTTGTGACCGGTGAACTGGCGGAAGAAGGCGCGGTCGGCCACCACCTCCGCCAAATGATCGGACGTGTCATGGCTGCGCAGCACGCGCAGGCCCAGAATCTGCCCCTGCGGATCGAAAGCGAGCAGACTGTGGGTCGGTCCGGAATAACCGATGATGCGCTTCGATTCCGGCAGGGTCGTGGTGACACGACCGAGCAGGGCGCCATCGGCCGCGCGCACCTCCTGGCGACCGGCGGCATCGACCGGCTCCAAGCGTTCGGCCGCGGGAAAGAAATCGCGCACGCGCTCGACCGTCAGCGCCGCGTCATCGGCATCGCGACGGTCCTGCGCCGCGCGCAGGAGCAGCACGGCGGCGACCAGCAGACCGAGGCGCCAGAGGCGGAGCAGCGCGGGACGAAGGGTCATGACGTGCCGCGCCGGCCGGGGTTCAGGCGGCAATGTAATCCTTCATCGCACCGAGGATGACGGTGACCGAAAGGGCGCCGGCATCCGGATGACCGAGGCAGGCTTCGCCGAGGGTCTTGGCGCGACCGAACTTGGCGATCATGTTCTTGCTGGCTTCGAGGCCACCGAGGGCGGCCTCATGAATGGCGGCGGCCGCTTCCGGCAGCGACTGGTCGGCCACCTGGGCGGCCTTCTCGGCCGCGGGCTGCATGGCATCAACGACGGTCTTATCGCCGACGGCCGCGCCACCGCGCTGCTTGACGCCCTCGACACCGGCCTGCAGGAAGGCGGCCAGGCCGGCGGCATCCAGCGTGTCCTTGCCGGCGAGCGCCTTGCCGCCGCTGCGGAAGAAGGTGCCGAAGATGGCGCCCGAGGCGCCGCCCATGCTGCTCATCATCGCCATGCCGACATTGCTGAAGGCCTTCTCGACCGAGGCGGCCTCGCCCTCGTTCAGCTTTTCCTTGGCGGCGGTCATGCCGCGCTGCATGCCCAACCCGTGGTCGCCGTCGCCCAGGTTGCGGTCGGCTTCCGACAGCGCAGGTTCAGCGGCGATGATGCGCTCCGCGGCGAGCAGGAGCATTTCTTTGACTTCGTTCGGAGTGAGGCTGGTTTTGGGCATGATGGTGGACAGTGAAAGATCAACGAATGGATGCAATGGACAAATTCACGGAAGTTCCGTCTCCAGTTCGGCCAGCGCCGCGGCCAGGTGAGCCTCGCCGACCTCGCGACTGACAAAGGCGTCGCCCAACTCGCGCAGCAGCACAAAGCGGATCTGGCCGGCCTCGAACTTCTTGTCCATGCGGGCGATGCGCAGCACTTCCTCCGGGGCGAGCGCGCGGTCGAGCACCACCGGCAGGTCGAAGCGGCGCAGCAGGCCGAGCACGCGCGCGGCGTCGGCCGCGGGCAGGCCGCAGAGCTGGCAGGAGAGCGACAAAGCGGCGCGCAGGCCGAGCGAAATCGCCTCGCCATGCAGCAGGCCGCCGTAACCGGCCGCCGCTTCAACGGCATGGCCGAGGGTGTGACCGAAGTTGAGCAGGGCACGCAGGCCGCTCGTCTCATGCTCGTCGGCCTCGACGATGCGCGCCTTGATGGCGACGTTGCGACGAATCAACTCGGCGAGATCGCCGCGGCCGTCGGCCACCGCCTCGATGACCTCGAGCATGGCGGCGTCGCGGATGCAGGCGTGCTTGATGATCTCGGCAAAGCCCTCGTTCCACTCGCGCTTCTGCAAACTCGCCAGCGTCGCAGTGTCGGCCAGCACGTGCGCGGGCTGATGGAAGCAGCCCACCATGTTCTTCGCGTCGGGCAGGTTGACACCGGTCTTGCCGCCCACCGAGCTGTCGACCTGCGACAGCACCGTCGTCGGCACCTGCAGGTAGGGAATGCCGCGCTGGTAGATCGCCGCGCAGAAACCGGCGAGGTCACCGATGACACCGCCGCCCAGGGCGACCACGAAGCTTTTGCGATCCAAACCGGCGCGCGCCATCTCGCCGCAGACAGTCTCGGCGACGAGCAGCGATTTCGAGGCCTCGCCGGCCGGCACGGTGATGAGGTGCGGTTGCAGGCCCGCGGCCTGCAGGCTGGCGAGGGCGCGGTCGGCGTAGAGCGGACCGACATTCGAATCGGTGATGACCGCCACCCGCGCGCGGCCTGGAAACTTGGCGACCGCGACCGCGCCGAGGCGGTCGAGCAGGCCGGGACCGACCTCGACGTCGTAGCTGCGCGAGCCTAGGTTGACGTGGACAGTGGCGGCGGATTCGGCGGGCATGGGACGTGGGGCAGGATGAGGTCGAGCGCGCACTCTGCCGTGGCCCCGGCGGGCAGGCAAATGCTTTGCAACCAGGTCTCGCGCCGGAACCAGGTGAGCTGGCGCTTGGCGTAGCGCCGGGTCGCCACCTCCATGGCCGCGAGGGCTTCCTCCAGCGACAGCTCGCCGGCCAGGTGGGCGCGCAGTTCGCGCAGGCCAATGGCGCGCGCGGCGGTCGGGCCGATCTCCGGCAGCATGCGCACCTCGTCGAGCAGGCCGGCGTCGACCATCGCCTGCAGGCGCCGGTGAATGCGTTCATGCAGTTCCGCGCGCGGCAGGTCGAGCGTCACGCCGCTGCCGAGCGGTTGCACGTGGGCAAAGGTCTGGCGCAGTTGCGACTGCGGCCGGCCGGTGAGCAGGCAGATTTCCAGGGCGCGCTCGACGTAGCGGGGATTCGCCAGCGGCACGTTGGCGGCCGCATCCGGATCGAGTTCGAGCAGCTTGCTCCGCTTGGCCTCCAGAGTCCAACCGGCCAGTTCGGCACGCAGGGCCGGATCGGCCGGCGGCAGCTCGGCGAGGCCGTGCGACAGCGCCTTCAGGTATAGGCCGGAGCCGCCGACCACGATCGGCGTGCGACCGCGCGCAGCGATGTCCGCCAGCACCGGCAGGGCCAGCTCGCGGTAGCGCTGGGCATCGCAGAGTTCGCCGGCCGGTAGCACGCTGTAGAGATGGTGCGGCACTCGCGGCAGCTCGGCCGGACCCGGTTTGGCGGTGAGCAGGTCCATGCCTTCATAGAGCTGGAAGGCATCGGCATTGACGATTTCGCCGCCCAGGCGTTCCGCCAGAAGCACCGCGACCGCGGACTTGCCGCTGGCGGTGGGGCCGGTGAGGAAAAACGGGGCGGGCATGGCGGTCAAACTGGCGCTGGCGCGGAAGAATGGCAACTTGGGCGCGTCCCACACGTTATGAATCTGAGCATGAAACTCCGTCTTTCCCTTCTGGCCGCCCTGACCCTCGCCCTGCCCGCCACTGCCCAGGAGGCGGCGGATCCCGGCCAGTTGATGCAGCGCATGTTCAGCCCCGAACTCGGTCAGGAGGAACTGCTCACCACCCTCAAGGAAGCCGGTCGCGCCGGCATCTCGCGCCAGAAGATCCTCGAAGCCAAGCTGATCTGGGGCCTGCGCCGCCAGGACAGCGAGTGGCTGGTCAAGATGCTGCCGGAAATGCGCATCCTCGCCGACAACTTCGATCCCAAGGACAGCGCCGGCCTGAAGTCGGCCGATGACGTGCGCGCCTTCACCGAGTTCACGCTCGCCCTGCAGGCGCGCGGCAACAAGGATGAGGCCGCCTTCAAAACCCACATCCTCGAAGCGCTGTGGCTGTCGCCCAGCCAGGGCCCGCTCTTCCTCCAGCTCATCGAAAAGGCCCGCCGCGAAACCAAACTCGCCGGCCTCAAGCTCGACCTCGGCCTGGTCCTGACCAGCGCCAGCGGCGAGGCCACGACGCTCAAGGATCAGCTCGCCGGCAAGAAGGCCCTGCTCATCGACTTCTGGGCCTCCTGGTGCGGCCCGTGCATGCAGCTCATGCCTGCCCTCAAGAAAAAGGCCGCCGAACTGGCACCGCACGACGTCGTCGTCATCGGCATGAACAAGGACGATGAAAACGCCGAAGCGGTCGCCGCCAAGGTGCGCGACGAGCAGGGCATCGACTTCCCCTGGCTGGTCGAACCGCGCGAACGCCCCTTCTCGGGCCTGCTCGAAATCGACAGCATCCCGCGCATGGTCCTGGTCGCCCCCGACGGCGCCATTCTCTACAATGGTCACCCGCAGGATCCGGCCCTCTACGAGGCGCTGCAAAAGATCAATCCGGCGATCCAGAAGCCGGAGGCCTGAAGTAGGCCTCGGCCGGCTCCTCCTCCGCCAGCACCAGCGCACGCGAGAAATCGCACACCGTCAGTAACGCCCGCGGCTGCGCGCCCGGCGCCAGTTCCAGCGGTGGTGCCTCATCAGGGCGAAAAGCCAGCACCGGCCGACCATTCGGCAGACGCGCCTGCCAGGTGCGGGCGCTGTGCACGGCATCAATCGTGAGGCGGGTTTCGACAGTCTGCGGAATCATGGTTTGGCGGGGGTGGCTTGACTGGTCGCTTTCGGCGCGGCGGCACGCGTGGCGGACGGCCAGCGCAGGCGACTGCCACTCAGATGATCGCTGGCCGTGAGCATGTCGACCGCACGCTGCAGCACGCGGTCGCTGTCGGGCACGCGATCGTCCTCGACCGTTTCACCGGCGCTGCGACGGATGTAGGACTCCAACTCGGGATGCCGTCGCGCCAGCAGCGCCGCCTCGTTGTAGCGCGGCCGGCCGACCTCCATCACCGTCTGCGCAGGCGATCGCTTCGAGGCGAACAAGCGCCGCTTCACCTCCGCGGGCTGGTTCACCGGGAAGTCCGGCGTCAGGCCCTGGCGAAAAAAGGACGTGCCATCCGGCAGCAGCATTTCGGCGCGGGCAAAGCGCAAGTGCCAGTGATCGTCGAGCGGCAGGGTCTCGTAACGCACGGTGGCGCCACGCGTCGCCGCACCGACCAGCAGGGCGCGCCCCCGCGCGCGCAACACCGCAGCGATCGTCTCGCCGAGGTTGTTCGTGTCGGCATCGACCAGCAGGACCAGCGGTCCGGTCCAGCGCGCCTCTTCGGTGGCAAGAAACAGACGGGCGTCCTCGCGGCCGGGCTGCTGCAGTTTGAAGAGCAGTTCACCGGCCGGCACAAAGACATCGAGCAGGGCGGCCGCCGCCTCAAACTCGCCCGGCAGCATCGGCGCGCGCAGGTCGAGGATCAAATGGCGGATGGCCTTGGCGCCGGCCAGTTGTTCGCGGATCGCCGCCACCTCCTGACCGGTGAGGGCCTGCGGACGCAGGTAGAGCAGGCCGGGCAACACCTCTTCGGCCACCAAGCCGCCGCTGGCCGGTGCGGCTTCGGCACGGGCCACGAGTTCGGCACCGAGATCGAGCCGATCCAGCAGTCCCTGCATGGCAGCGCGATTGAGTTCGTCGGCGGTGATCTCCTCGCCGCGGATGTACTCGCCGCGCAAAATCTGGAAGGCATTCTGCAGGGCCGCCTGGCCGAGCTGATCGACCGCCGACTCGGCGGCCGGCAGCGCGCCGGACAGGCCGAGCGCCAGCAGGCCGGGCAGCAGGCGCCGGGCGAACCGGCATTTCGAGGCTTGCGGCGTCGGGTTCATCACGGTAAAAAGGCGCGGAATCCGACAGTCTTCGCGCCTGCGCCGCAACCCGTCAAAGACAAAGCACTCCCATGGCCGTCTCCATCCACATCGACTACGAAGGCGACCTTCGCTGCCGCGCCGTCCACGGTCCCTCGCAACAGAGCTTCTTCACCGACGCCCCCGCCGACAACAACGGCAAGGGCGAATCGTTCTCGCCCACCGACCTGGTCGCCACCGCCCTCGCCTCCTGCATGGCGACGGTGATCGGCATCAAGGCCCGGCAGAAGGGTTACGACCTTCCCGGCATGAAGGTGAGTGTCGAAAAGCACATGAGCGAGGACATGCCGCGCCGCATCGTGCGCCTGCCGATCACCATCGAGATCCCCCTGCCCGCCGACCATCCCGACCGACGCCTGCTCGAAGCGGTCGCCCTCGGCTGTCCGGTCCAGCACAGCGTGCATCCCGACATCGACAAGCCGGTGAGCTTTGTCTGGAACGGCTGAGCGGATGCGAAAAGTATCAAAGCCGGTGCCAGGACCGGCGATAGACGACGCCTCGCGCGGGCGATTTCATCGACGCCATGAACCGTCGCTCCTTCCTGCATCAGACTTCCCTGCTCGGCCTCGCCGCCGCAGCCCCCCGCCTGCGCGCCGCTGACGCCGCCGCCAACAAGGTCAAGGTCGCCGTCGTCGCGCTCGGCCGCGGCATGGCCCACGTCCAGGCCCTGCTCAAGCTGCCCGGCGTCGAAATCAAGTACCTCGCCGAAACCGATCCGGTCCGCCTCGAGCGCGGCCTCAAGATCGTCGCCGATGCCCAGGAGGTCTCCTGCCACGGCGTCAAGGATTTCCGCACCTTCCTCGATGACCCGGAACTCGACGCGGTCTTCATCGCCACCCCGAACTTCTGGCACACGCCCGCCGCCGTCATGGCCCTGCAGGCCGGCAAGCATGTCTACGTCGAAAAACCCGGCAGCCAGAACGCCGGCGAAGCCGAGTTGCTGGTCATGGCCGCGCAGAAATCCGGCAAGCTCGTGCAGATGGGCAACCAGCGCCGCACCTGGATGAAGGAGGCGATCGCTGCCGTGCACGGCGGCGCCATCGGCACGGTGCGCTTCGGCCGCGGCTTCTACTACAACTCCCGCAAGGAAACCGGCGCGCTCGCCCTGCCCGCCCCCGCCGGCCTCGACTGGGATCTCTGGCAGGGCCCGGTGCCCGATGAACCGGGGCGCGACCTGAAAAAGTTCGCCCACTACGACTGGCATTGGCTCTGGCACTGGGGCAACGGCGAACTCGGCAACAACGGCATCCACACCCTCGACATCCTGCGCTGGGGCATCCAGGGCGAGTATCCGCTCAAGGTCACCTACAACGGCGGTCGCTACTTCTACAAGGACCCCCAGGAGACCCCCGACACCGGCACCGCCGTGTACGATTTCGGCCACGCCGGCATCGAGTGGGTGCAGAGTTCCTGCCACCCGCGCGCCGCGGAAAAGCCGCTCGCCGAGGTCATCTTCTATGGCGACAACGGCACACTCGCCGCCGGACGCGACACCTGGACGGTCTATGACCCGAAGGGCGTTGAGGTCAGCAAGGGCAAGGGCGCCGGCGGCGGCGATCCCGCCCACTTTGGCAACTTCATTGAGGCCATCCGCGGCAACGCCAAGCTCAACAGTCCGATCGACGAAGGCCAGAAGAGCACCATGCTCTGCCACCTCGGCAACATCGCCTACCGCAGCAACACGGTCGTGCGCTGCGATCCGCAGACCGGCAAGATCCTCGACAACCCCGAGGCGCAGAAGTACTGGTCGCGCCCCTACCGCAAGGGCTGGGAACTCAAGATCTGACCTGCCTCGCTTCACCCAGCCGCCCGGCAACGGGCGGCTTCTTTTTTGCCTGCAACAGGCAGTCCCGGCTCAAGCCGCGAGCAGAAAATCGCGTCCCTCCTGCCAGCCCTGCTGGACCAGGTGATCGTGGATCTGCTCGCGCGCACCGCGGGCACCGACCCCGGCGAGCAGGAAACTCGACGCACGCTCCGGCAGATCATCGGCCAGCCGTACCGGCCGGCCATCGCGATGGCGACCGCGCTTGGCGGGATCGACATCGACAAAGCCGGCAAAGCGCAGGCCCTCGGCCTCGAGGGCGTCGAAGCGGCGGCGCGTGACCCGGCCCGCGCCCCAGAGCCAGAGCGCGCGTTCGGGAGCGACCTCGGCACGCAGCCAGCGCGCGAGGTAACCGGCCTTGACCCGGTAAAAGGCCTCGACCGAGTAACGCGGATCGCGGCGCGACAGCCGCTGCGGTGGATCGTTCCAGACCAGCAGTTCCTCCGGGCACTTGGCAAAGCGCACGCCCGCCTCCAGCCAGCGCAGCCAGAGTTCGTAGTCCTCGGGAAAATCCCCTGCCCGCCAACCGCCATGCCGGTCGAGCAACTCACACCGGAACAGCACGCTCGGATGTGCCACCGGCGCCTCGACGAAGCGACGCAAACTCATGCGCTCGGCACTGTCCTGGGCATTGATCCAGTCGACATGCTCGGCATAACCCGCTGCCTCGCCGCCGTAGCGGACGCGACAGGAAACCAGTCCGACCTCGGGTGCCTTTTCCAGATGCGCCACCTGGCGGGCGAGTCGCTGCGGATGCATGAGGTCATCGGCATCCATGCGCGCCAGGTAAGGCCCCGTGCATAGCGCCGCCCCGGTCTGCAGCGCGGCGGCAATGCCCAGCGGCGGTGTGCGCCGCACGCGCACCCGTGGCTCGCTGCGCGCGAAGTCCCTCAGCAGATCGGGCGTGGCATCGGCCGAGCCATCGTCGACGACCACCAGCTCCCAGTCGTCGAGCGTCTGCGCACGGATCGAGTCGAGCGCCGCAGGCAGCGTCGCCGCCCCGTCGCGCACCGGCAATAGAATGGACACAAGCGCCATGCCTCACCGTGGCGAGCCCGCCGCCGCCTGCCAAGTCCTGGGATGGCAAAGGTCAGAAAGGGTCTCACGCCCAGGCGCCAAGACGCGACGCCTCAGACAGGCGGAGATTTTGGCCGCCAAAGAACGCAAGGAGCACAAGATCAAGCCTGCAGCTCTGCCTCTCCGCGGCAAAATCGAACGTCGCCCCAGGCGCCAAGGGATGACGAGACAGCGACCCTCTTGGCGACTTGGCGCCTTGGCGTGAGACCCTTCACCGACCAGCTGCGCGGATACCTCAGAGGTCGGCATCCTGGATGGCCTTCAGGCGCTTGCGGAGACGCTGCACGATGTCGGGATGCTCGGCGTGCACATTGCGAGTCTCCGCGGGATCTTGCTCAAGGTGGTACAGCTGGCCGGGCGGGCCACCTTCCTTGGCGGGATCAAGTTGCTTCGGCTGGGAAAAGCCGCCGGAGCCGCGATGGCCGTCCACCAGCTTCCACGGTCCTTCGCGGATGGCGAACACGCCCTGCATGGAATGATGCACGGCAAACTCGCGCACGGGTTTGGCCGGCTTTTCCGCCAGCAGGGCGGGCAGAATGCTGCGGCTATCCGGTCCGGCACCGGCGGGCAGCGGCTGACCGAGGATGTCGGCAGCGGTGGCGATCAGGTCGGTGAGTTCCACCAGCTCCGTACTGACCGTGCCCGCGGGTGTTTTTCCCGGCCAGCGCACGACAAAGGGCACGCGATGCCCGCCCTCCCAGATGTCCGCCTTGGTGCCGCGCAGGTGGGCGTTGCCCTGATGACCGAACTCACGGATGTGCGCGGCGCGACCGGCGACCTTGGAATGCTTCACATCGTCCGCCTCCCGGGCCTGCCAGGTGTGAAACAGGCCGCCGTTGTCCGAGGTGAAAAGCACCAGCGTGTTGGCCGCGAGGCCGGTGCGGTCGAGCGTGTCGAGCACGGCGCCGACAAAGGCGTCCGTCTCCACCACGAAGTCGCCATACTCGCCCGCCTGGCTTTTGCCGCGATACTCCTGATTCGTCACCACCGGCAGATGCGGTGAGGTCAGCGGCGCATAGAGGAAGAAGGGCTTCTTCGTCGCGGCCTGCTTTTCGAGAAAGGCCATCGCCTCGCCCGCGAAGCGCGGCATGACCGCGAAATTGGTGAAGTCCGGCGAGCGCAGGCCTTCGTCCGTGGCGAGGAAGAGCGCGTCGCGCAGGCGCTCCTGGCGGAGCGTCGGCAGGTGCAGCACGCGGTCGTTGTGCAGGAAACAGAAGGGAGGCATGTTCAGCGAGGCGCTGATGCCAAAGAAGTGGTCGAAGCCGACGGCATTCGGTCCGCCGGTGAAGGGGCGTGCATGATCGATGTCAAAGCCGGGCCGCACCCCCTTGGGGCCCCTGTCCTCGGTTTCCAGCGCTCCCCCCTGGCGCGTCCATTGCAGACCGAGATGCCATTTGCCGATGCAGCCGGTGCTGTAACCGGCCTTCTTCAAGAATGAGGCCACGGTGACGCGCTCCGGCTCAATGAGCGGCGGGCTGTAGCCGTCGAGCACGCCCGATGTCATCCGCGTGCGCCAGGCGTAACGACCGGTGAGCAGGCCGTAGCGCGTCGGCGTGCAGACGGCGGAAGGCGTGTGCGCATCGGTGAATCTCATGCCCTCCCGGGCGAGCCGGTCCACGTGCGGCGTCGGGATCTTCGACTGCGGATTGTAGCAGCCCACATCGCCGTAACCGAGGTCATCGGCGAGGATGACCACGAGGTTGGGGGACTCGGCGGCGGCACGGACGTTGGAGCAAAGGCAGCCGTGGAGCAGGAGGCAGAGGAAGAAAGGACGCATGATCCGTGGGATTTGGACTGTTGTGGTGCGGGCCTGTCGGTTTATGGATCGGATGTGCGCCGAGACTGCTGCTGCCGGCAAGCCTGGAAGAACGAGGCCTGCGGTGAAAAGGATCCGCCGAGCGACTGGAAGGAATCGCATGTTTTGGCAACGAGCGACGGGCAAACGTCTTGCACACCGACGGGCCGAAACACACCTCCGCCAGCTCATCCCCGGCAGCACCACGACACCCCTGTTGCAGATCAGGCACTGACACGGCTCCTGTTCTGAAACCCGAGCACCCGCGCAAGAATCGAACAGTCTTCCCCCGTTCGGTGAAGCCTGAGCGCTTTACCCGACCCTTCCACCACGTAAGTTGGCACCGTGAAAACCCTGCAGGTTTACGATCCGGCCATGTGCTGCGCCACCGGCATCTGCGGCCCCAATGTCGATCCCGATCTAGTCAACTTTGCCGGCCTGCTCTCCATGCTGGCCAATGCCGGCGTCGCCGTCGAACGCTACAACCTCGCCCAGCAGCCGCTCGCCTTTGTGAAGAATCCAAAGGTGAAGGCCGCGCTCGAGCAGGAGGGACCGACCGTGCTGCCGCTCATCTACCTCGACGGCGAGGTCTATCTGAAGGGACACTACCCCAACCACGACGAACGACCCGCGTTTTTCCGCGCGGCGCTCGGCAAGGAGGCTCACACATGAACCTGCCCCCCTACCAACCCGAGCCGGCCCACAGCACGCGCTTCCTGTTTTTCACCGGCAAGGGCGGCGTCGGCAAAACCTCCCTCTCCTGCGCCGCCGCACTGCGCCTCAGCGCCGCCGGCCAGCGCGTGCTGCTGGTAAGCACCGATCCCGCCTCCAACCTCGACGAGGTGCTGCAGACGCCGCTGACCCGTCGGCCCACGCCCGTGCCTGGGGCGCCGGGATTGCACGCCCTCAACATCAACCCGATGGAGGCCGCCGCGGCCTACCGTGAACGCCTGATCGGCCCGCTGCGCGGCCTGCTGCCTGAAGCGGCGCTGCGCAGCATGGAAGAGCAGCTCTCCGGTGCCTGCACGGTTGAGATCGCCGCCTTCGATGAGTTCTCCGGGCTGATCGGCGACGCCAGCGCCGCCGCCGGCTACGACCACGTCCTCTTCGACACCGCTCCCACCGGCCACACCCTGCGCCTGATGAGCCTGGCCAAGGCCTGGGACCAGTTCCTCGACACCAACACCAGCGGCACCTCCTGCCTGGGACCGCTGGCGGGTCTGGAAAAGCAGCGCGTCATTTACGAGGCCACCGTGCGCACCCTGGCCGATCCGGCCGCCACCACGCTGGTGCTGGTCAGCCGGCCGCAATCGGCCGCCCTGCGCGAAGCCGCCCGCACCTCGGCGGAACTGCAGGCGCTCGGCGTGTCCAACCAGCAACTCGTCATCAACGGCGTTTTCACCACCACCTGCCCGGACGATCCCACCGCGCAGGCCCTGCAGCAGCGCGGCGCCGAAGCCCTGGCGCGCCACACCGATTTCATCGCCAGCCTGCCGAGCTTCAACGTGCCCCTGCGCGCCATCAACATCCTCGGCCTCGATGGCCTGCGCGCGCTGCTCGATGACGCGGCCGACGCGGCACCCCCGCCCCGGGCCGATCCCGCGCCCCCAGCGCCGGCCATGGAAAGCCTGGCCGATCTGCTGGGCGACCTCGAGAAGGCCGGCCCCGGGGTGATCCTGACCATGGGCAAGGGCGGAGTGGGCAAAACGACCGTCGCCGCCGCACTGGCGGTCGCCCTCGCCCGCCGCGGCCACGCCGTGCACCTCAGCACCACCGACCCCGCCGCTCATGTCGCCCAGACCCTCGACGGTCGCGTCGAGGGCCTGACGCTCAGCCGCATTGATCCGGTCGCAGAGACCGCCGCCTACACCGCCGAGATCCTGGCCGTTCAGGGCGCGCAGATGGACGCGACCGGACGCGCCCTGCTGGAGGAGGACCTGCGCTCGCCCTGCACCGAGGAGATCGCCGTCTTCCGCGCCTTCGCCCGCGAGGTGGCACGCGGGCGCGATCGTTTTGTCGTGCTCGACACCGCTCCGACCGGCCACACCCTGCTGCTGCTCGACGCCAGTGAATCCTACCACCGCGAGCTGCAGCGCCAGGCGCGCAGCAGCCAGCCCGAGGAAGTGCTGCACCTGCTCGACCGCCTGCGCGATCCCGACTACACGCACGTGCTGCTGGTCACCCTGCCCGAAGCCACGCCAGTGCATGAGGCTGCCGCCCTGCAGGCCGATCTGCGCCGCGCCGGCATCGAACCCTGCGCCTGGATCATCAACCAGAGCCTGCAGGGCTGCGGCAGTTGCGACCCCCTGCTGCAGCGCCGCGAACAGGCCGAACGCCGCTACCTGCGCGAAGTCAGCGAAGTCCACGCCCGCCGCACTGCCTGGCTGCCCTGGCAGGCCGAAGAACCCGTCGGCCCCGAGGCCCTCGCCCGACTCGCCGAAGCGGGCACGATGGGGCTGTCGCGGGGTTGAGGTTCTTCAGCCGCGAAAAACACGGCCCCGACGCAGCGGGGCCCTACCGCTGCCGCCCGTCGTCCGTCATTCCTTGCCCGCCGCGCGACCGCCGGTTTCGGCGGGCAGCGACTGGTTGCGAATCCAGACGTACTGCTTCCACGAGCCTTCGTAGAGTCGCACCATCGGGTAGCCGAGCACGTGCTTGAGGGTGAAGTAGAGCAGGCTGCCTTCGCGCGAGGTGCCGCAGTAGCAGATGATGTCCTGATCCGGGGTGATGCCGGCGCGCTGCAGTTCGGCCTTCATCGTGGCGATGGACTTGAACTGGTGGGTGTTGTCGCTCTGCATCAGGCGCGCCCAGTGGAAGCTGATGGCGCCGGGGATGTGGCCCTTGCGCAGCCAGACGTCGTCCTTGCCCTGGTACTCGTTCAGCGGCCGCGCATCGATCAGCAGTTTGCCGGGCTTGCCCGCATGGGCGCGCACCTCATCGACGTCCGCGGCCATGCCCTGGGTGCCGCGCCAGGGCAGACGGCCCGTGGGATTGCCAAAGTAGGCGCGCTCGGCGGCGAAACCCGCCTTCACCCAGCCGGCGAGACCGCCGTCGACGACGCGGATGTGGTTGATGCCGAACTTCTCCAGCACATAGACCACCATGCTGGTGCTGAGGATCTCATCGTTCGGCAGGCGGTCGCCGGTGGCATAGACAAGATGCAGGCGGTCCTTGTCGGCGCCGGCGCGCTTGAGCAGGGCCTTGGTCAGGCGGTCGGGCAGGTACTGCACCGGCACAGCCTGATCGGTGCCGCGCAGGGTGTCGAAGTTGAGGTGATGGGCCGTCGGCAGGTGGCCGCGGAAGTAGTCCTTGTAGCCGCCGCGGGTGTCGAGCACGACCGGCCGCTGGGCGGGATCAGGATGTTCGATGAGCTTTTTTGCTTCGGCGGGCGAGATGAGTCCGATGTCGGCCTGGGCGGCAACGGTGAGCAGGGCGAGGGTAAGCAGGATTTTCATGGTGGGGATGGAACGTGGGACTGAAGTGGATGGAACTCAGAAGGTGAAAACAAAGTTGATCTTGGCGATGAAGCTCACCTTGCCTTCATCGGGGAAGTTGCTCCAGGTCTCGAGCACGATGTGCTTGTTGAGATCGTACTTGGCACCAATCGCGGGCAGCCAGCCGCGTTGGTCGCGGGTCTGCACGAGGTCGGCATTGAGGTTGAAGTTGCGATCAAGGACCTTCCAGGTGCGGTCGACGCCGAGCAGGAGGGAGTCACCCTCGGTCTGCTTGCCGTAACCGGCGTGAGCACGCAGCAGGCCGAAGTCGTGGGCAAGCACGGCATAGCTGAAGGGATCACCCGCGCGTTGGATGTCGGTGAGGGCGATGCCTGCCACACCAACGGCGAGCAGGCCGTCCTCCCAAGGGCTGAAATTCACCTTTGCCTGACCGAACAGCGGACCGGCATCATCCGGGACAAGCGGGCTGTCCAGGCCCCATTCAAAACCGATGGACTCTCCGAGGGTCTCGAAGGCCAGGCCGGTCTTGAAGCCCATCCAGAACGAATGCTTGCCGGGTCCGTTGGCACCGAACTGATTGGCGCCGCCGAAGCTGCTGAAAGCCTGCACCGCGACCGTGCGATGCGGCACGGTATCAGCCGTCGGGATGTTGTTGAGGCCGGTCGGGGTGGCCAGGGTGGAGGAAGCGACTGCCAAAAAGGCCGCCGCGAGGATGTGGGTGGTGTGGTTTCTCATGGGAGCCAAAGACGCAGCGCGGCGAACAGCAGCGCGGCGAGCAGCGCCGCACACGGCAGGGTGATCACCCAGGCGGCAAGCACCGGGAGGACGGTCCGCCATTTCGCCTGTCGGGTGGTGATGCCGATGCCGAGCAGGGCACCGACCGAGACATGGGTGGTGGAAACCGGCAGCGCGTGCAGGCTGGCGGTGGTGACCAGCAGGGCGGTGGCGAGATTGGCGGCAAAGCCCTGCCCGGGATTCATGTCGGTGATCTTGTGGGCCAGGGTCTCGGCCACCCGGCGCGCGCTGATCAGGCCGCCGAGCGTCATGGCAGCCAGGATCGCCAGCGGACCGACCTCGCCCGACAGCCAGCCGATGCCGAGCAGCAGGGCGGCCATCTTGGGGGTGTCGTTCAGACCGCGGGCAAAGCCGACGGCGCCGGCACTGAGAAAGTGCAGGGCGTCGAGCGTGCGCGTGCGGTGATCGGGCGCCAGTCGCAGGCCTTTCAAGGCCAGGTAAAGCAGGCCGCCCGCCGCCACGGCCAGCACCGGACTGAGCAGCAGCGGTTGCACAAAACTCTGCCAGAGCCGGCCCACATGCACCTCGCCAGCCGTCCAGCCCGCCCCGAGCAGGGCACCCATGAGCAGGTGGGTGGTCGAGACCGGAAATCCCCAGCGGGTGGCGAGCAGGCCGGCCAGTGCCGCGCCGCCAGCCACCGCCGGCAAGAAGGCCGGCCCGGCGATCAGGGCATCGGGCACCAGACCCTTGCCCGAGAAGGCCTTCAGCATCGCCCCGGCCAGCGCCACCGAGGCCAGACCACCGGCCGCCGTCGTCACGGCCGCCCAATGCACCGCCCGACGATAACTCGTCGTGCCACTGCCATAGAGCGAGGCGACCGCCTTGAAATTCGCGTTCGCGCCGTTGGCATAGGCCACGGCGAGGACAGCGACAAACAGAACGGCGAGCACGGCGCTCCCGTTGTCATCGTTTGCCAAGATGCGCAAATATTATTTGCTAGTTTGCGCAAACAATAATCACTCTACTTGGACCAAGCCAATGGCAAACTTCAGTCCTGGATCTTGTCGAGATGGAACTGGCAGCAGCCCAAGTCGAGGGTCTGGGTGCCGGGCTGCAGGCGGCTGCGCAGGCCGGCGGCGAGCGCGTAGACATGCTGCTGGCTCTGCTTTTCCATGGCCACCAACCCGGCCTCACGCAGCACGCGCAGGTGCTTGGAGGCGTTGTAGGGCGTCAGCCCCAGAGAGTCACAGAGGTCGTTGACGCAGCAGGGACCGGCGAGCAGGCGTCGCACCAGCTTCAGCCGGCTCTCCTCCGCCAGCGCGCGCATGGCGGCCAGGCAGTCGAAACGAACGCGGGAGCTGCGGGGCATGAACCAGCATAGACAGCCCCGGCGCTCCGGCAAGGGTCGGTTCGCGGTTCACTTGTTCCTTGTTCCTTGTTCCTTGTTCCTTGTTCCTTTTCCCCATTGCCTTCCCCGCCATCCGCGGCTTGCTTGCCGCATGTCCGACGTCGTTGTCATCGGGGCCGGCCCGGCCGGCTGCACCTTGGCGGCGCTGCTTGCCCAGCGCGGCCTCTCCTGCACCGTGTTCGATGACGATCAGCGACCCGATCTGCTGGTCGGCGAGTCGCTCATCCCCGGGGTGGTGCCGGTGTTCCGGCAGCTCGGCATCGAGGATCAGGTCGCAGCGATGTCGATGCGCAAGCCGGGCGCCTCGTTCTTCGACGGTGCCGACGGCCCGCGCATCCACTTCAGCTTCACCAACGTCGCCGACCACCTGCCGCCCTACGCCTTCAACACTCCGCGGCCCGAACTCGACAACCTGCTGCGCCGACGTGCCGAGGAACTCGGCGCGCGCTTCCTTCACGCCCGCGCCCAGCTCGAAGCCTGCGAGCGCGACGGCCAACCCTCGGTGCGCCTGAGCGAAGCCAGCCGGGCGCTGGCCGGTCTGCCGACCGGGGCCGAGCCGCTGCTCATCGATGCCTCCGGTCGCGCCCGGGTGTTTGCACGCCTGATGAATCTGCCGGCCCAGCGCGGCGGCCGCGATGACGTCGCCCACTTTGCCCATTTCGAGGACTTCCCGCACGACGAGGTACCGGAGGGCCAGGTCATCATCTCGCTGCTGCGCGCCGGCTGGAGCTGGCGCATCCCGCTGCCGGGCCGACTCTCGGTCGGCGTGGTGATCCGCAAGGACGCGGCGCGCGAACTCGGCGCCACGCCCGAGGAGCGACTCGAGCGCATCCTGCGCGAGGACCCGGCCTTTGGCGGTCGCGGCGCGCACGCCCGACGCGTGACGCCGGTGATGACCTACACGAACTACCAACTGCTGTCCGAACGCGGTCACGGCCCGGGCTGGGTGCTGCTCGGCGATGCCTTTGGCTTTGTTGATCCCATGCTGTCGCCCGGCCTGTTTTTGTCGCTGCAGGGCGCGCGCGAACTCGACGACTGTGTGTTCGCCCAGGGCAAGGCCTTGCTGCAGCAACCGGCGGCGCTGGCGCGGGCGCTCGACACCTACAGCCGGCGCATGATCGACTGGCATCAGGCCTGGACCGAGTTGATCGCCTACTTCTACGACGGCCGCATCTTCCGCCTGCATCTGGCCGGCCGGCATCTGGCGGAGAAACCCTCGCCCTTCAACATCGCCACCTTCATGGAGCGCCATTCCAAGCGTCAGATCGCCAGCATGGCCTCGGGTGGACGCACGCGTTCGCGCTACAGCCGACGGCTGATCCGCCTGCTGTCCAGGCACCTCATCTGGGGGGTGCCACCGGCCGAGACCTTTGCCGTGCGCGATCGCCTCGCCGCCTGAGCCTGCCCCGCGCGGGTCAGAGTTCCTTGATCCGCAGGTTGCGGAACCAGGTCTTGTCCTTGTGATCGGTGAGCATGATCCGGCCCTTGCCGGGTGCAAAGCCCACCTTGGTCTTGAACTTGCTTTCGGCGATCTTGGCCTGCCAATCGGCCGAGCGGGTGTCGGCCTCGCCGACGAGCACGCCGTTGAGCCAGTGCTGCAGCTTGCCGTCCTTGGCGACGACACGGCTGGCGTTCCACTGGCCGGGCGGGTTGACCGGGGTCTTCACCGTCGGCGCCTGGATGTCGTAAAACGAGGCGGTCAGGCGCTTGGCACCATTCTTGGCATCCGGATGCTTCTGGTCGTCGAGCATTTGATACTCGATGCCGAGCCACTCCTTGCCACCGACCTGGGTGACCCAGTACTTGACGCCGTTGTTGCCGCCCTCGGCGATCTTCCACTCCCACTCGAATTCGAAGTTCGTGTATTCCTTGTCGCTGAGCAGGTTGCCGCCGACGCCGTCGAGCCTGAGCACGCCGTCCTCGATCTTCCAGCCCGGGCCGGGCGCCTTGCCACCCGCGGCGGTCCAGCCGGCGAGGCTTTTGCCGTCAAACAGCGACACAGGTTCGGCGGCGTGCAGGCCGAGGGCGAGCAGGGGGAGAATGAGCAGCGACTTCATGCGCCGCATCCATGGCCGGGCCGTCCCTCCGGTCAAGCGCCGAGGTGGGCGGCGTAGGCGGCCTGCACCGCCCGCGTCAGCGGCCCGGGCGCGGCCAGCGCACGACCGTCGATCTCGGCGATCGGATGGACATCGCGGGTCGAGGAAGTAAGGAAGGCCTCCTCGCAGCGCGTCAGCACCTCGGCCGGCAAAGCCGTTTCCGCGCAATCGATGCCGGCCGCCGCGCAGGCCTGCAGGACCAGCAGACGGGTGACACCGGCCAGGCAGCCCGAGGCGAGCGGCGGCGTGTGCAGGCGGCCGTCGACCACGACAAAGACATTCGAGCCGGTGCCCTCGCAGAGTTCGCCGCGGGTGTTGGCCAGCAGGGCCTCGCCGCAGCCGCGGCGCTTGGCCTCGGCGAGGGCGATGACGTTCTCGGCGTAGGAGATGCTCTTCACGCCGGCAAGCGCGCCGTTCTCATTGCGGGTCCAGGGCACGAGACACACCTTCTCGCTCGGTGGCCAGGAGTTCAGCGGCGTGGCCGCAACGAGCCGAGTCCCCTTGCCTGCCCCGCGATCGGAACCGAGCGGACCGTCGCCACTGGTCTGGGTGACGCGGACGCGTGCATCGGTCAGGCCGTTGGCATGCACTGCTGCCGCGATGGCATCGGTGAATTCCGCCTCGTCCATGGCAGCCAGGCCCAGCGTCGCGCAGGAGCGCACGAGGCGCTGCCAGTGCTCGCGCAGGCCGATGACGCGACCCTTGCGCACGGCCAGGGTCTCGAAGACACCGTCGCCCACCAGCAGGCCGTGTTCGAAGGGCGAAAGCCGCGCTTCTTCAGCGGGTAACACGCGGCCATTGAGCCAGATTTGGACGGGTTTGGACATGGTCGCGACATGGCGCAGGCCGGGCCTGCCTTCAAGCGGCGAAAACAGTCCATGACATCGGCGCGGCCTGTGAAATGGGTGGTCATGCTCCGTCTGGAAAACGTTCACGGCCCCCGCCTCGCTCCGCACCTCGACGCGCTCGGCGCCCTGCGCATCGCCGTGTTCCGCGACTACCCCTACCTGTACGACGGCACGCTGGAGTATGAGCGCGACTACCTGCGCACCTACCTGAGCAGTCCGGACAGCCTGGTCGTGCTGGTGTTCGACGGCGAATCCGTGGTCGGTGCCAGTACCTGCCTGCCGCTGGCGCAGGAGGGGCCGGAGTTTCAGGCGCCCTTCCTGCAGGCCGGGATCGACGTCGCCCCCATCTGTTACTTTGGCGAATCCATCCTGCTGCCGGCCTACCGCGGCCGCGGCATCGGCAAACGCTTCTTCCAGCGCCGCGAGGAACACGCCGCCAAGCTCGGCGCCCGCATGACCACCTTCTGCGCGGTCGATCGTCCCGATGATCATCCGCTGCGGCCGCCGGGCCACCGGCCGCTGGACGAGTTCTGGACCTCGCTCGGCTACCGCCGGCGCCCCGAGCTGCGCGCCGAGTTCGTCTGGAAGGAGATCGGCGAGGCGACGGAATCGCCCAAGCACCTGACCTTCTGGACCAAGGACTGGAAATGAGGCCTCACTGACGCACCTCGAACAGGTGCATGGAGGTGCCGTGCGGATTCAGCTCGACGTAATTGTCGGGGCCACTCCACTCGTAAGTCTGGCCATGCATGAGGTCGTGCACCTGGAAGGGCCGTGACGGATCGAGGCCGAGCGCGGCGAGGTCGAGGTGGACCAGGCCGGCGACGGTCTGATGGCCGTCGAGGCTGACAATGCAAAGCAGTCGATCCTCAAAGTCCGGCGTGCACTTGCTGTAGCAGAGCATCTTGCTGTGGTCGGCACCGTGGAAAACCAAGTTGTCGTAAAGCTGCAGCGCGCGGTGCTCGCGGCGCAGGCGGTTGAGGCGGCCGATGAAGCCCTTGATGTTGCCGGGCGCGTTGTAGTCGCGCTGCTTGAGTTCGAACTTCTCCGAATCCAGATACTCCTCCCGGCCGGGCAGCGGCGCGTTCTCACAGAGTTCGTAACCGGCATACATGCCCCAGGATGAGGACAGCGTGGCGGCGAGCGCGGCGCGCAGGCGGAAGACGCTGGCCGGCGCATTCTGCAGGTAGTAGGGATGGATGTCCGGTGTGTTCGGCCAGAAGTTGCCGCGGTAGTACCAGCGCATCTCGCCCTGGC